>CAYZXV010000018.1:0-13108 GCA_964482525.1 uncultured Rhodospirillaceae bacterium
GGACAATGTCATTCCCGCCTGCACCCGCAACCGGTGTGAGAGGGAATGGTATGTTTGTTTCACAGGTTGATCTGGAAGAATCATGGAGCCCTGAATGATGGAGAATGAAATGACACCGTTTCGTGTTATTGAAAAAAGCCCGTGGTTATTAACGCCGTCCCGCCCCCGTGATATTGATTTGGAAGCGGTGACATATCTTAAGATCAAGCCTGATGAGATCGAAGTCGGGTTGCTTCCGGTTGCGAGCATGTCGGTTACTGGGGATCTGAGGAAACATGTTATCCCCATTTACCGTGGATCAAATATTGTCGAATCCATGAGAAATCTTGGCAGCAAGATTACATCTCATGAAGGGCTCGATGGAAGTGAAATCCTGGTCAATGAAGCTTTGCGTAAGCGTCGTGGATTTATCACCCGTCTTGCGCGGCCAACGCGCAGGGACTTTGCTTTTATCGGCGGCGATGTTTCGCCAAAGATTAAAGCAGGCCGTTCCATGCCGATTTCGCGTCGTCTAGCCGTTGCTCGTCGGTTCTTGGGGCTATAGACGGATTTAAGGGATAAGCCAAAAAAGGGTGTTCCCTTAACGGGGACGCCCTTTTTTCTTTTCCAAAATATATAACAGCTTATCTGATGCCGTTTTCTTGAGAAGTTCTAGGCTAGTTTGGGCGGGGCCCTGGATCACGGCTTCCTCACCTGTGTCGGGGTCTACCGCTACGACGCGCACAACGGAACCGATGCGAGTGATTTCAAAGAGGATTTCCATGGCAGGGCGGGGTAAATTTTCCTTGTAGGCCTTTTGAAAATCATACAGTCTGGTAATCGGCTAGTAAATGCCAAAGAACTCAGCGAGGCTACGATGGCGACCAGCGAAGTGTTAACCGAACGGCGGGGGCAGTCCCTGATTCTGACCTTTAATAGGCCGGATCACGCCAATGCGCTGACCATGGATATGGCAAACCAGCTCTTTACGATCCTCAAAAGCGCAACGACGGACCGAAGCGTTCGTGCCATCCTTATGTGTGGGGCCGGGAATAATTTCATGAACGGCCTAGATATGAGTTTTTATGCGAATGATATGAGCGTAGCGTTGGATCGCGCAAATCAGCTCATTCTTCCCTATCACTCAGCTGTTCGTGAACTCCAAGCAATGGATAAGCCTGTCTTGGCCGCTGTTGAAGGATATGTGACTGGCACGGGATTCAGTTTGATGCTGGCCGCTGACCTTGTTATTTCGGCACGCAGCGCGTTGTTTAACACGCGTTTTGCCGAGTATGGGCTAACACCGGATGGTGGGTGTTCCTTCTTTCTGCCGCGCAAGGTCGGCATGACCCGAGCGATTGAAATCATGATGCTGTGTGAAGAGTTTGATGCAGAGCGCGCGGAGCGTCTCCGTCTTGTTAACAAAGTCGTTGATGATGACCAGCTTCAGGATGCGGCGCTGATGTGGCTAGACAAACTTTCGAATGGCCCGACCAAGGCTTATGGCGCGATTAAGAAGCTTGCGGTTCGCGCGTTTGAGCAGGATTTGCATGCGCATTTAGGGCTTGAGCACACGTACTTTGGGGCCAGCTCGCGAAGCTTCGACTTTCATGACGCTGTTCGTGCCCATATTTCAAAACGTGATCCAAAGTTTACAGGGACATGAATACGTAAATACACCGTGCGCTGCAGTATGTGAGAGCGAATCACTTCGCCGAAAAAGATTGCGTCTCCGCACCGATTCTGTTGATATTTTCCTGTTCGCGCTCTGTGGAGGCAAACCCTTTATCTCTAAGGTGGGCGCGAGGTCTTCTCTCCCTTATCCTTAATCAGGAGATATCCATGACTGAAAGACGTTCTGACGAGACCGCGAATCCAGGGCCGCTCGGCCTATTGGGATTCGGTATGACGACGGTATTGCTCAACTTTCACAATGCCGGGTTTTATCCTATCGACTCGATGATTCTTGCCATGGGCATCTTCTATGGAGGTATCGCGCAAATTATCGCGGGTATGATGGAATGGCGCAAAGGCAACACGTTCGCGACAACGGCGTTTATAAGCTATGGGTTCTTCTGGCTCGTGCTTGTTGGGCTTATCCTCCTGCCAAAAACAGATTTGGGGATTCTTGCGCCCGAAAAAGACATGGGGATGGCGCTCTTCCTGATTATGTGGGGTTTGTTCACGCTTGCGATGTTTAAGGCAACGTTCCATCTGACCCGCGCCCTGCAATATATCTTTGGCACACTTACGCTGTTGTTCTTCCTGTTGGCGCTCGGTGACGCAACGGGCAGCGAAGCTGTCACGCATGTTGCGGGATGGCTTGGCATCGTCTGTGGTGGCCTTGCGATTTACACGGGGCTTGCGCAGGTGATTAACGAAGTGACGGGCAAGGTCGTTTGGCCGATTGATGTTAAAAAACGCGGCCACTAATAATTGACTTAGGTTAAAAGGAAAAAGGGCGGGGAACTATCCCGCCCTTTTTTGCGCGCATATGGGAAAGTTTTTTATGGATTCAAGGGAGAAGAGAAAAAATTTTACCCCTTTAAATGGGCTCAATCGCACCTATCTTTTTATCAAGGGCGAGGCCCTTAAAGAGACTAACGACTTGATGGAGGCAAAAATGACCTGGCGTATGATGGTTCCGTTTTCTGGCCGCGAGCTTGCGGCGGTTGACCCGTTTGTGTCCCTGCAAAAACAAATGAATCGTATGTTTGACGATGTGCTGGGTGGTGTGCCTCAGGTTGTAACAGGTCACGCCCCGCGCTTGGATGTCAAAGAGGACGACAAGGCCTATCACATCACGGCGGAGCTTCCCGGCTTGTCCGAGAAAGATGTCGAGATGACGTTTGATGATGGCGTACTGACCCTTCGCGGCGAAAAGAAGATCGAACGCGAAGAAAAGGGGCAAACGTGGCATATCGTTGAGAGGTCTTCCGGAAGCTTTTCGCGTCAATTGGCCTTGCCTTGCGCGATTGATGCGGAAAAGATCGAGGCGAAGTTCGACAAAGGTGTGTTGACCGTCGAACTGCCGAAAATGGCTGAGGAAAAGGCTAAAGCCAAGAAGATCGAGATCAAGGGGTAAAAACCGAAGGGAAATGCCGTGCGAGCGCAGCATCGAGATCGGCAAGCGTTGCGGAGAGCCCAAGAGCTCGCAACGAGGTGATGCCGAAATCGGGCAGGCCGCACGGCACGATCCCGGCGTAAGGGGCGAGATCGACATCGACATTGATGGCGATCCCGTGAGACGTCACCCATCGCCGGGCACGGACACCCAGCGCGGCGATTTTTTTTTCAACGCCGTTTTGTTCAACCCAAATCCCGATACGGCCCTTGCGGCGCTCTCCTTTGAAGTCAAAGTCCGACAGGGCGCGGATCGCCCATTCTTCAAGGCGCCAGACATGTGCGCGCAGATCGCGGTCGCGCGCTGCCAAATCCATCATGACATAGGCAATACGCTGTCCCGGCCCATGATAGGTGACTTGGCCGCCGCGTCCGCTTTCAAACACGGGAAGGCCAAGCGGATTGCGAATGTCCTCAGCCCTTGCGCTTGTCCCTGTTGTGTAAAGCGGCGGATGTTCAAGAAGCCAGACAAGTTCTTCCTCTTGGCTGGCCAAAATGCCTTCCACATGGGCATTCATGGTGGCCATGGCGTCTTGATATGCCACGGGGGTTGGGCTTGTTTTCCATGTTGGGGTAGGGCGCATGGGTTCATCTTTCACGGTTTTCCTTAGAATTCAAGGGCAAAGGAGGGTTCAGAAAGTGGTATTATAATACCGCATGCAAATTTCGCATGAAAATGCTTATTTATATTGACTTCACCCCGCGCAAAACCGTAAAACCCGCGCACAAGATTTCGGCGTCGGCATGTGGCCGGCCCACGAAAAACGAAAGGTTAGAACATGTCAGGAGCTATCAGGGTCAAGCGGAGCGTCCAAACCAAAGGGTTTGCCGCAAAGCATCAAGACATCGAAAAGAAATGGGTTCTCTTCGACGCGGAGGGTGTTGTGCTGGGCCGTTTGGCGGCCGCCATTGCGATGGCGCTCCGTGGCAAAAATAAGCCAACCTATACCCCTTCGGTCGATTGCGGGGATAACGTGATCGTCATCAACGCGGAAAAAGTCGCGATGACAGGCAAAAAGGCCACGGACAAAGTCTTCTATTATCACACCGGCTATGTTGGTGGGATCAAGGAACGCACGCGTGCGCAGATTTTGGCCGGCGCTCATCCGGAGCGCGTGATCGAGAAAGCGGTTGAACGCATGCTGCCCGGTGGCCCCTTGGGTCGTTTACGCCGGCACCGAGCATCCGCACGCCGCGCAAAACCCGACGAAGGTCGACTTCGCCGCCGCCAATTCCAAGAACAAGAGGACCAAGTAACATGGCAACAACTCGCAAATCTTCTCTTTCAGGGATCAAGGCGGCCGTCAAGGACGCCGCCGTGGCTGCGCCCGTAGAAACCAAAACGGTGGAAGCCCCAGCGGCAGCTGAAGCCCCCAAGCATGAGCGCAAGGTTGACGCGCTGGGCCGTTCCTATGCGACGGGCAAGCGTAAAAACGCCGTGGCTCGCGTGTGGATCATGCCGGGCAAGGGCAAGATCACGGTCAATGGCCGTGATGTCACCGCGTTCTTTGCGCGTCCGGTTTTACAAATGGTTGTGAACCAGCCGTTTGCGGTTGCGGATCGTATGGGTCAGTTCGACGTGAATTGCCTCGTCGATGGCGGTGGTCTCTCGGGTCAGGCAGGTGCCGTTAAGCACGGCATCTCGAAGGCGCTGACCTATTTCGAACCTGGCCTACGCGGCGTGCTTAAGGCCGCTGGCTTCCTGACCCGCGACTCGCGTGTCGTTGAACGTAAGAAAGCTGGCCGCGCCAAAGCGCGTCGTCGCTTCCAGTTCTCGAAACGTTAATCCAAGACGTCAGAACGAAAAGAAAAGGGGGCCTTCGGCCCCCTTTTTGATCGGACATTAAGATTGTTATTAAAAATCATGTTTTAAGGAATGACCAAGCAATCTTCTGAAAATAATTGAATGAATATTGTTTCCCTAGTGTCAAAATGGTAGATGGAAAGGCGAACAGGACCGTGGTCCGGGGTGGTTATGCCTAGTTTTGAATTTATTAAACGGAGAATTGATATGGGAAGCAATGATAACAAACCAGATGATATTGCCGATAAAATCGGAAAAGCTGTGGCCTCTGGCGTCGCGCAGGAAGTTAAGCCTGCTCTTGGGGAAATAAGGGGAGCGGTTGATAACGTCACAGCATCAGTTGAGACCTTGGCGGGGCAGGTTGGTGAGTTCAAACAAACTTATCAAAACGAGCTGGACCGGCAGGCCGCTGTTCGTGAGTCAATGAGAAAACATTTAAGAAACCAGAGAATTAAGAAAGGAGTCTTTTTGTTGACTTGCCTCGGGGCAATGGCCTTCTGCATAAGAGGCTGTATAAACGTTGGAAAACCAGTGAGCATCGCGCCGCATGTCGATCCAGATGCTGACAGGAAGGCACAGGCTTTATCGAAGCTCCTGTCGGAAGCAAGGGCTCAGGCGGTAGAGAAAAGAATATCAGCCGATTCTGAAAACGGAAAAAAAATGTTTGAGTTCTTTGTCCAAGGCTCCTTTTCTGGAAAAAAGGTTGGCCCCTTTGTCGGTTGTGAAAAAAAGTTCGTTAAGATGCGTAATGTGGGTGAGTTCAGTGCCAATAGTTTTATAGTTGGAGAACTGAGACCATTTGAAGGCCGCCTTTGGAAAGCTGAAAATACACCCACTCTATATCGATTTGATGAAGTCTATGCCGTTGGAGTGGACAAAAGCGGAAAAATATTGGATGTGGTATTTCCACTTACGCATTTAGACAAAGAAATTATCGGCTATTGTTATGAGAAAGTACCTAGTGACTATTTCAAGCCCAAATCAAGCGATAAGTCTTTGTATAAAGAGATGCTTGGAGCGAAAAGGCCCGTTCGAGTCACGCCTCTAGAAAACCCAGTCTCAACCAGACTGGAGATAAAGCAAACGCCGTTCGCGCTTTGATTGGTGATGAGGCGTGTTTTGTGTGAAGATTATTGTTTCTTAGACAGCAGCAAGAAAATCTTGAACGCGCACGAACTCCGCCTCAATTTCGGCGAGCATTTTCTTTTTTTCGTCTTGACTTGCCATATGGTTCATTTGCGCCTGCGCGCATAGTTTCCCCAAGGGTTCTGCGCCGAGGTTAAGGCTCATGCCTTTCCAAGCGTGGGCCTGTGTGCGCCAGGTTTCTTCTTGCCCTGGCGCAGTGCTGGCTTTCATGGCGGAAAAACAACCTTCGGATGCGCTCAGATAAACGGAGAAGAGCTCCTTCTCAATCTCCTTATCGCCGCCAGTCATATCGCGCAAATTATCAAGAACAACGGACTTGGTCATGGGGCGGGGCCTTTCTGTTGGCGGTCGGGGTGCTTGGCAAAGTATTTGCCAACGCAGTCAAGAACTTTTGATTTATTATAAGGTTTGACGATGAAGCCATCGACTTTATTCATCTTTGCCGTTGCGACATCCTCAACCGAATTGTTCGCTGTTACCATGATCACAAACGCGTTAGGGTCAACAGATTTGATGAAATGCGCCAGTTTGTGGCCAGATTGGTCGGTTAGTTCGATATCAAGCAATACAATGTCCGGTGCCATTTCCATATAGAGGCGCATGCCATCTTTTGCACTTTCGGCCTCATCGACATCGTGCTCGTGATGCAAAAGTTCAAATAACAATTTTCGTGAGAAAAGCTGATCCTCCACGACGAGAATCCGAAGCTTCTCGCGTTCGGCGCGAAGACGCAACGCAATTCGGAACCGCGCTGCTAGTGCGGGCAGTTTATCCAAGAGGGCTTGGGGCGAGGACGAATATTCCATAACGCTCTGACTTCCCAGAGAAATCGAAGACAAAATATCCTACTCATGGAAGCCTTAAAAAACCGTCAATCCTATGATTTCTGGTCGGGGGAGCCAAGGCGCATCACGCATTCGGGAGACAGAAGGGCCTCAAAAGCCTCTTCTTTCATGATACCAGAGGCAAGAACGGCCTGACGGATCGACATGTTCTTCGCTTTTGCCTCATGCACCAGATTAACGGCGCGATCATACCCGACTATGGGGACTAATGCGGTCAGGAGAGCGATGGGGCTGTCCTTTAGGCATTGGCTTTTGGTTTCGTTAAAGGCGATGCCTTCAACGCATTTACTGCGGAGCATGTCTGCCGCAGCGCCTAGAAGCTGGATCCCATCCGTTAAGCAGTCAGCAACCAAAGGCAGGAAGGCATTGAGCTCAAGGATGCCCATGCTGGCCGCTAAGGTGACTTGGTGGTCGTAACCGATTAGGCGTATGCCGATTTGAATGACGGCTTCCGGGATCACGGGATTGACCTTGCCAGGCATGATCGAGGAGCCGGCTTGTCTTGCAGGAAGAATGATTTCATTAAAACCCGCTTCTGGGCCAGAGGAGAGAAGGCGTAAGTCCGTGGTAATTTTGATTAAGTTTGCAGCGCAGGTTTTCAGGGCAGAAGAAACCTGAATGAAGGCATCGACGTTTTGCGTATTGTCGACTAAATCGTCGGCTTGTTTGAGGGGAAGTCCAGAAAGCTCGGCAAGCTTGGGTACGACGGCCTGAATATAGGATAAGGGTGCCGTGATGCCAGTTCCGATCGCGGTGCCACCCAAGTTTACGGTGTAAAGACTTTCCTCGGCAGTTTTAAAACGAGAAAGGTCTCGACGTAGGACTTCGGCATAAGCCTTCATTTCCCTGCCGAGTGTAATGAAGACGGCGTCTTGAAGTTGGGTGCGCCCGATTTTGATTGTTCGGGCAAACTCTTTTTCTTTAGCGGAAAACGCGTCAATTAGGGCTTTTAGTTTAGGGGTCATGCGTTGAAGATCGGTTATAAGGGCGATTTTCAAAGCAGTTGGATAAGCATCGTTCGTCGATTGGTGCAAATTAATATCTTCAAGGGGAGAAACACGCGTTTTGTCGCCAAGGGTTCCGCCCAGAATCTGGATCGCACGATTGGCTATCACTTCATTCGCATTCATATTGGTGCTTGTCCCTGCGCCGCCTTGAAGAGCGTCGACAACCATGGCGCTGTCATGCTGTCCTCGTGCTAATTCTTGACAGGCTTGGAAAATCGCGTTGGCTTTTGCGCTGTCTTTTGCCCAAGCTCCTTGGGCATGATTGGTCCGAGCGGCGGCTTCTTTGACATAACCAAAGGCGTGGATCAAGCTTGGTGCAATCTGCCGTTCAGACAGCGTAAAATTGTCAAGAGCCCGCGCCGTATGGATCCCATAAAGCGCATTAAAAGGAATATCCAAATGACCAATTAAGTCTTTTTCAGTCCGTGTGGTGTTGAGGGCGGAGTCTTTAGGGAATGAGGATGCGGGCATATCGCTGACCTGTGGGTAGGAATCATAATGACTCACATAACGATAAGCTGAAGCCATAATTCTTCAAATGCTTTCTTTTATCTAATTGTTGTTGCATCGCAATGAGGGGGGCCGGAGGCTTTTCCCTTCTTGGCAGCAACAGCTTTTAAAACCGTCAAGAGTTCAGCTTTGTTAAGTGGTTTGGTCATGTAGCCGTCAAGACCAGCCTCAATGCCTCGTTTTCGCTCTTCTGGGAGAGCGTCGGCGGTTAAAGCATAGATGGGGAGAGAAGACTTCCCTATGGCTTGTTTTTCGTTTTGGCGGATGATTTCGGTTGCTTCAAGTCCACCCATAACGGGCATCTGCATATCCATAAGGAGAAGATCGAAAGACTCCCGTGTCAAAGTTTCCAAAGCCTCCGCACCATTGGCCGCGATGACAACCTCGTGTCCGAGCTTACCAAGCATGGTTTTGATAATCCGTTGGTTGAGTTCCATATCTTCGGCAAGAAGGATGCGCAGAGGTTCCATGGGTTCTTGTGGGAGAGGGTTATGGCGTGGCTGTGGTTTAATTGAAGAAAGGGGATCTTCATAAGTATAAGGGAGTTCGACGATAAACGTGCTCCCTTGTTTTTCTTGGCTGCACAGGCTTATCTTTCCACCCATCATTTCCGTGAGTTTGAGCGAAATGGTGAGGCCAAGCCCCGTGCCGCCGAAACGGCGAGTTGTTGAGTTGTCGGCTTGTGAAAAGGCCTCAAAGATTCTTTCTTGCATTTGTTTGGGGATGCCGATGCCTGTATCCTCGACCGTGAAAACGATGGTTGTGCGCATAACATCAAGAGGTTTACAGGAAACGTGAAGATTGACGTGCCCCTTTTGTGTGAATTTAACCGCGTTACTTAAGAGATTTAACAGAATCTGCCTTAGGCGTGTTGGGTCGCCAACAAGGCAGTCGGGAACCTCGTCGTCTACGCAATAGATCAGGTTGATCCGTGCCTCATGTGCGCGGAGATACAGAGGGCGGATGATATCGGCGATAAGAGGCCGAAGGTTAAAAAGAACGGTTTCAAAGGCCATTTTTCCGGCTTCGATTTTTGAAAAGTCAAGAATGTCGTTGATAATTGTCAAAAGGCTTTCGGCCGATGATCGTATGGCTTCGATATAGTCCAGTTGTTCTGGGTCCAGTTTTGTTTCTAGGGCCAGATCAACCATGCCAATGATACCATTCATGGGGGTTCGAATCTCATGGCTCATGGAGGCCAGAAATTGAGACTTGGCGAGAGTGGCCTCTTCCGAGCGCGCAATGCTGACGCGAAGGTCTTCGGTTAGCTTCTCAAGCTGTGCGCTTTTGTGGCGCAATTCCTGTTCGACAGCTTCGCGCCTTGCAATTTCCTGAGATAACGAGATATTTCGATCCAAAAGGGCAAAGCGTTCTTTATCTGTTTTTGTATATTTTTCTTCGAGAATTTCTGCTCGTTCGCGCATCCGAAACAGGATGATCCCAACAACAACGACAAACACGGGTACGGCACTTGCGCCGTATAGGAATGCTTCGGAAGTAACGTGCCCGTGGACTGTCTCGCGGTCAAAAAAAGTGAATAAGGTATAGGGGAAGTCGCGGATAGGTGTTTTGATTACATGATTCAGTTTCTTTAGGGTTTTTTGTGCTTCTGGCGGCGGATATAATAGTCGGTGGGGTTCCATAGCTAGAAAACTGTGCCATGGTAGGCTTTGTGTGTTTTGGCTTTGACCAAGAACTGCCTCGCCACTGGTCTCATCGACCAAAACTGAAACAATACCAGCATCACCTTCGACCGAAGCAATATATTTGCTAATAGCTTCAAGACGTTCGATCAAGACGATGCAGCCACTAAAAACCCCTTTGTGGCTTACCGGTTGGGTCAAAAGAACGGCGTGGATTGTTTTTTGGATTGATAGACTTCCGTTTTGACAGGCATTCAATGTGACTGTTGGCTGGGGAAGTGTAACGTGCGTGTCGGCCTGAAATCCTAAATATTCATCAAGGTAAAGAAGCCGTTCGGTGTTTTGATCGCCTGTTTTCCCAATATCCAATTCCTTTTCTAAATAGTCTTGTACAGCCGCAAGGCTGGCATTAAGGCCATAGCGTGGAGACATGCCTAGGTTTTTATTGGTTAGATAGGTTGTGATGGCATGCGATGTTGAAATATGATGAAGTTTTGTCTCTAAGTTATCAACCAGTTCGGCGATCATCTCACTTTGTTTTATGGTATTGGCGACAAGGCGCGCCCTTGTGGCGTTCAAGATTTGTTCATTTGTCTTGTGGGCATTGATCAGAAGGGCGAGTGCGTATCCGCAGAACGCCAACAACGCAACGATCAACCAAATCCTTTTTTGGGCACGAGACAAAGCATCACCCGTTGTTTATCTGTTTGGTGTTTTCGCGAAAAAGGCAGGGAAATAAGCGCGAACACCCGGATAGTATTTGTCAACCAATCTGTCATAGGTTCCATCGGTTTTAATCTTGGCTAAGTAAATATTGAAGGCGTCGCGCAGCGCGGGAGCGTCTTTTGGAAAGGCCGTCGCCAAAATCTGCTCTTCTGAGATTGGGCCTAGAATTTTTATCTTCCCTGCCCAGCGCTCAAGATCGAGAATAACATCCGGAACGTCAAGTAGCGTGAAATCAGCTTCGCCGTTGATAAGGGCGGGGACCATTTCATTTAAGTTTGTGTTTTTTGTGTGAAGGCGAAGATCGATCCCTTTGTCTTTCAGGCCGTAATTGCTTGGATCAAGACATGTCTTCTCCATCGCAAGCAGGCGTTTTGTGCCGATCATGCCCTTCGTTTCTTCAATATCATTTTGAAGATTCTCGCTGCCTTTTATGGGTGTGTATGGTGCGTCAGCGCGTGCGACGAGCAAAACCTGTGATGGAAAGGTCGGTTCTGAATAGAGAACGAATTGCTCGCGCCATGGGAGTTTTGTGAAACCTGTTGAGATGACATCCCCTTTAATCGGGTAGGAACCGATCAACGAAGCCGCACCATCCTTGCGGGTGATGTCCTGACCCAAAAGGTCCCGCATAATGGAATAGAAATCACTTTGGACAAAAACATATTTGACGCCAAGGTCCTGAGCAAAGCCCTTCATGAGATCGACATCAAACCCATCGCCCGCGCCGGTCACAAAGTTGGCATAAACAACGCCTAGATGCCGGAGTTCACCTTTGGCCTTGATGGCATCAAGGTCGGCTGCTTTTGCACTATGAACTGAAAACAGAGCAAAAAGACAGATCAATAAGTGGAGAGGTTTCATGGAGGTCTCCCTTTGTTTACACATAAAATTACGTGTAAGGATTAAATAATAAGAAAGAATTAAGCACCATTTGTTCGATAACAAGATTCTATACGCCATGCATCCCCACGTATTCCGATGATGACCAAGTTTCTTACAAAGAATTACTGTAAAAGTTCTGACGGATCATTTTGAATATGGATCATATCTTGCGTTAAAAAAACAAGTTCCTGTGCCTTGCATCTTTCTAAATCACACCTATATAGGAGTCAGGATTGTAGGGAGCGACAATGGCCGCGCCTTTTGTAACCAGTTGAAAACACAGGAAAAACCATGTCAAAAGTGATCGGGATCGATTTGGGAACCACCAATTCTTGCGTGGCCGTGATGGAAGGCTCAACCGCCAAGGTCATTCCCAATGCGGAAGGGGCCAACACAACGCCATCTATCGTCGCTTTTTCTTCGAGTGGAGAGCGCCTTGTGGGCCAAAGCGCCAAGCGTCAGGCTGTGACGAATCCCGAGAACACCTTGTTTGCGATTAAGCGCCTGATCGGTCGTAATTTTAATGATCCGATGGTGCAGAAAGATATCAATCTTGTTCCCTATAAAATTGTCAAGAACAGCAATGGCGACGCGTGGGTCGAATGCAATGGAAAGAATTACAGCCCGAGTGAGATATCGGCTTTCATTCTAACCAAGATGAAGGAAACGGCAGAAGCTTATTTGGGCGAGAAAGTCACACAAGCCGTTATCACCGTTCCGGCGTATTTCAACGACAGCCAGCGGCAGGCGACAAAAGACGCTGGTAAAATTGCTGGTCTTGAGGTTCTGCGTATTATCAACGAGCCGACGGCGGCAGCCCTGGCCTATGGGCTCGAGAAAAAGAAGACCGGTACCGTGGCCATCTATGACCTTGGGGGCGGTACGTTCGACGTCTCGATCCTTGAGATTGGCGATGGGGTGTTTGAGGTGAAGTCGACCAACGGTGACACATTCTTGGGCGGCGAAGATTTTGATGCGCGGATCATCGACTTCCTGTGCGACGAGTTTAAGCGCGAACAGGGGATCGATTTGCGCAAGGACCGCCTTGCCCTGCAGCGGCTCAAAGAAGCTGCTGAAAAGGCCAAGATTGAATTGTCGTCTTCGGTCCAGACAGAGGTCAATCTGCCCTTTATCACGGCAGATGCTTCGGGGCCGAAGCATTTGAGCGTGAAGCTTACGCGCGCGAAGCTTGAGGCGCTTGTGGAAGATCTTGTTAAAAGGACCGTGGAGCCTTGCCGCAAGGCTTTGGCGGATGCTGGGCTCAAGGCCAGCGAAATTGACGAGGTCATCTTGGTCGGTGGTATGACGCGCATGCCAAAGATCATTGATACGGTCAAAGAATTCTTTGGGCGCGAACCGCATCGCGGCGTGAACCCGGATGAGGTGGTGGCGGTTGGTGCGGCCATTCAGGGTGGCGTGCTCAAGGGCGATGTGAAGGATGTT
>CAYZXV010000019.1:0-13012 GCA_964482525.1 uncultured Rhodospirillaceae bacterium
AAACGATGCCCAAATCGTTGGTGTTATTGATAGCGATTATATTGTCACGCCCAATTGGCTGCGCGCGACCATACCCTATTTTAAAAACGAGAAAGTTTCTATTGTTCAAGCCCCCCAAGATTATCGTGATGGAAACGAGAGCTTGTTTAAGCGTATGTGTTTCTGGGAATATGCGGGATTTTTTCACATAGGCATGGTTCAGCGTAATGAGCGCAATGCGATTATCCAACATGGAACCATGACACTGATACGCAAAAGTAACCTACAAAATGTACAGGGTTGGGCAGAATGGTGTATTTGCGAGGATGCTGAACTTGGGTTGAGGCTTTTTGAAGAGGGATTTGAAGCCGTCTATCTTGAGCACTCGTTTGGCCAGGGACTTATCCCGGATAGTTTTGGTGGCTATAAAACCCAAAGGTTTCGTTGGGCTTATGGCGCAGTTCAAATTCTCAAGAAGCATTGGAGGTTGCTTAGTGAAGGGCGAGGAATGGACGGTTGTCGTCTGACGCCGGGGCAACGCTATCATTTTATCACGGGTTGGTTGCCATGGTTTGCGGATGCTGCTCACATGGGTTTTGTTGCAGCCGCTGTTTTTTGGTCGATCCTTCTTATGCTCAAATGGGTTGAGTTCCCACCAGCGGTTTTTCTGATTCCCACTTTGAGTGTTTTTGTTTTTAAAGTGTTAGCCGGACAATGGCTTTACCGGGTACGGGTTAAGTGCGGATGGAAAGACCGCCTTGGTGCAGCACTTGCTGGTATGGCGCTTACTCACGCTGTTGGCAGGGCGGTTTGGCAAGGCCTGTTTACCTCTGGCAAACCCTTTATCCGCACGCCCAAATGTGACAATAAACCAGCCGCGACCCAGGCCTTCTTGATGGCACGTGAAGAGATTATCCTGTTGCTTGCGCTTTTAATTGCGGCAATGGCCATTATCACTAAGTTTGAGCCTTCAAACCAAAATGCGGTGCTGTGGACAGGGATGCTTCTTGTCCAGACCTTGCCCTATTGGGCTGCCTTGACCGTCTCCATGGCAAATGCCATGGGGAAAAAACAGCAGGGGTAGACTCAAGAAAAAGTAGGTATTTGGGGTCGGATCGACAAAAGCATTTTGTCGAGGTAGGGTGGAGGCCCTTTTCCTATAGAATCAAAGTTCTGGCAGAAAGGCCGTTGTTTGACTCAAAGTATATCCCTTTATTTGGCGCGGCAGTTAATGGTGGCGTTTTTCTTCGCTTGCGTCGGGGTGAGCTTTGTTGTTTTGTTTACCCAGTCTTTCCGTATGCTTTCTTTCGTTGTTAACAACTCAGGGTCTTTGGGTGTTTTTTTTCAACTTATGGGGCTTATGATCCCGACTTTTTTACCCCTTATTTTGCCAATCAGTTTTGGGATTGCTGTTCTCTTCATCTACCACAAGGTTGCGGTTGACAGTGAACTTGTTATCATGCGTTCGGCAGGACTGGATAGTTTAAAGCTTGCCGGGCCCGCGCTTGTTTTGGCTGTTGTTTTAATTTTAGCTGGTGGCATGCTCACGCTTTGGGTAACGCCCGCCGCAAATCGAGCCCTTGTCGCGCTTCAATACAAGGTCAAGGATAGCTATTCGGCGGCCATGATCCGTCCCGGTGCCTTTAACGATTTGGCCGACGGTTTAACTTTGTTTGCAGAAAAACGAAGTGGCGGAAAACTAGAAAATATTTTGGTACATGATGTCCGCCGCCCCGAAACACCTGTGACGATTATGGCCAAGAATGGACAATTTCTGATTGAAAAAGGAATACCCCAGATATTTGTGTTTAACGGGCGTCGTCAGATGGTTGAGGTTAAGACGGGGCGACTTCAGGAGCTTGCCTTTGATCGCTATACACTAGACCTCAGGTCAATGAAAGGTGAGAAAAGCCAGCGTCGACAAGACCCTCGGGAAGTATCCCTTTCTGATTTATTAAATAAGTCAGGAGACCCATCTCTATCAGAAAAAGATCGTGGACGGGTTCGCGCGGAACTGAACCAACGGCTCGCTGGGCCGCTCCTATCCATGACTTTTGCTATTATTGGGGTTACGGTCATTTTGGTGGGTAACTTTAATCGACGAGGAATGACTCGGCGTGTTTTGTTTGCTGCAGTGGCAATGGTGTTGATTCAGGCGGCAATGATAGGCCTTGTATCTCAGACAGGAAGGTCAGTTTGGTTCATCCCCATTCTCTATACGGTAACGCTGATGCCAGTGCCTGTGTGCATGTATTTGTTGACGCGTGAGGAAATCGATCCGCTTTCCCTTCTGTGGGGGAGGAGGACGGCATGATCCGTGGATGGACTTTATCATTTTACCTGGGCCGCCAATATTTGATTTGGTTTCTAGCGTTTTTCTTTGGCCTGACGGGAGTCATTTATTTTTTCGAGGTTGCCGAATTGATGCGGCGCAGTGCAGATTTAGCGACGACGACATTTGGAGTTGTGACACGTATGGGGGCCTATAAGCTTCCAGAAACAATTGAAAAAATCCTTCCATTTGTTGTTTTGTTTTCCGGCATGTTTTCCTTTTGGAAAATGACACGTAGCCAAGAATTGATCGTAACTCGTGCCGCAGGGATCTCGGCATGGCAGTTCCTAGCCCCCGCGCTCTTAGTGACTTTGGCTTTTGGTATTATAAATGTGACTTTTATCAACCCGATCGGCGCTTCTATGATCTCACGCTATGAGGCCATGGAAAAAAAATATTTGAAAAGCGGTCCCTCTCTTGAACTTACCGGGGCGGGTCTTTGGATTAGACAGGAAAATGTAGGTCAGCGTTATTTGCTCCATGCGGATCAAGTTACTCTTTATCCGCTAACGCTCAAGCCGTTGATCATTTTTGTTTATGATGAAAATGGGGGCTATTTGGGGCGGCTTGATGCATCACAAGCGGTGTTAGATGGATCGGCATGGGTTCTGTCAAAGGCTTGGATTAATTGGGACGGGAAGACGGCTTTTTATCGCGAAACATTTAAGCTAGCTACGACACTCACCTTGGATAAAATCCAGGAAAGTATGGCCCCACCAAAAACGATATCCTTTTGGCAACTCCCCAGCTTTATTCGGGTGATGAGAAGTATCGGTCTTCCTCCCGCAAGGCATGAGCTACAAATGCAGGTGTTGCTTGCCCAGCCTCTTTTGTTGTGCTCAATGGTCTTTTTTGCTGCCGCATTTTCGTTGCGCTTAAACAGGCAAGGCGGGATTCTTAACGCGATGATGGCTGGAATTCTGGTGGGCAGCCTTGTTTTTTCGTTGAATAATGTTGTAACGGCCTTAGGAGCAAATCAAACGTTGCCGGTTTTTCTTGCGGCATGGGCGATTCCTTTATTTGCCCTAATTGGTGGACAGGCGACTTTACTTTATTTGGAAGACGGTTAATCTTTCGAAAACCATGGGGGGATTCTTTATGCGCTACACTGCTTTTTTACTTGCTGCCTTCTTCTTGGCTTTTGGGATGCCGTTTGCACAGGCTCAACGCGTTCAAGATCTCCCGGCCCTGAAAGCCGTAAAAGATACGTCCCAGAAAAATAGGCTGTCGCAGAAAATGGAAACAGCCTCTCAGGGACCGGTTCAGCAGACTAAGCCAGTCCTGGCTAGGACAGAACAAAGATCACCAGCTAGTGGTATTGTTGCCATCGTTAATGATTCCGTTGTCTCGACAACAGATTTGCGCGCTCGCATGGGGCTTGCCTTGCTTTCGACAGGGATGCCCCCTTCACCAGAGCTTGAAAAAAAGCTACTTCCCCAGGTCCTACGAAGTCTTATTGACGAACAATTACAGCTTCAAGAAGGGAAGAAGGTTGGTGTCGTTATTTCGAAGCAAGCAATCGAGAACGCCATGGAAAAACTTGCTGCTGATAACAAGATTCCCGGGGGCGATATGAGGGCTTTTCTCAAACAGAACGGTATTCCGGCCTTCACGCTTGAAAACCAGATAAAGGCTACGTTGACATGGAACGATGTTGTTATGCGCGATATTCGTCCTCGTGTTGATGTTGGAGATGATGAAATTGACGCCTTCATCCAACGCATGCGCGCGAATGAAGGCAAGGAAGAGTACTTGGTCAGTGAAATCCTTTTGGCAGTTGATAAGCCGGGAGATGATTCACAGGTTCTGGCGTTAGCCGAAAAGCTAGTTGAGCAGCTGCGTGCAGGTGCCGTGTTTGGTGGTCTTGCTCGCCAATTCTCACAAGGCCTTGGTGCTGCAACTGGTGGGGATCTAGGCTGGATTCAAACAGGACAGCTTACATCAGAGGTAGATGAAGCCCTCAAGCATCTTCAGGTTGGAGATGTATCACCCCCGGTCCGAAGTGCAGAGGGATATCACATCCTTGGGCTGCGTGATCGCCGCGTCATTTCTTTGGGGAAGGTGGCGGATACGACAGTTAAACTTCAACAGGCATTCAGACCTTTTTCAGATAAAATCAGCAAAGAAGAGCTTCTGGCTGAAGGGGCAAAAATCAAACAGGATTTCCAGGGGTGTGAAGGTCTTGAAGATAAGCTTCTTGTGAACTACCCCCTTTGGCGTTGGCAGGATTTGGGGGAGGTTCGTGTCGACACCGCGCCTGCGTGGCTGGCAGAGAAGGTCTCTCGGATTTCTGCTGGCAATGCGAGTGAGCCCATGGCTACGGGAGCAGGGGCTTTGATCGTGTTTGTCTGTTCTCGGGAGGCTCCTGAAGCTGTTGATCGAAAGGCTATTCGATCCATGATAGGTTCAGAAAAGATGGAAATCTTGGCCCGACGGCTTCAGCGTGATTTGCGCCATGAGGCGCATATCGATATAAGGCTTCAATAATAGAGATGTCCGTAGAACTCCCCCGCCTGCGCGATATTATCACGCGCCATGGCCTTGCTCCGCGCAAGGGTCTTGGCCAACATTTCTTGCTTGACCTGAATCTTACACAAAAAATTGTTCGGGAAGCTGGGCTAACGCGTGAAACAACGGTCATTGAAATTGGTCCCGGCCCAGGCGGGTTGACGCGTGCGTTGCTGGAAAGCCCTGCAAAACAAGTGCTTGTGATTGAAAAAGACCAGCGGTTTCTTCCAGTTATGGAGGAATTACAAGAAATTTATAGAGATCGTTTGTCTATTTACATGGGGGATGGGCTTGTGGCTGATTTGCCGGAAATGGTTCCTGCTCCCCGGGCAATTGTGGCGAACCTTCCCTATAACGTTGGAACGGCCATGTTAATACGGTGGCTTTATCAAATCGACTCGTTTGATAGTCTTACGCTTATGTTTCAAGCGGAAGTTGTTGAACGAATTCTTGCTGCCCCCAATACAAAAGCTTATGGGCGACTTTCGGTTCTCGCGCAGTTCTGTTGCGATGTTCGTTGTGTCATGAAGGTTCCTGCACGGGCGTTCACACCGCCGCCAAAGATTGACTCCGCTGTTGTGAGGCTTGTTCCCCGTGCAAATCGCCCCCAGGATGTGCCTCTTGCGGCACTGGCCAAAGTTACTGAAGCTGCTTTTGGCCAACGAAGAAAAATGCTTCGCTCTTCTTTAAAGGGGTTGGGAGGAGAGGCTTTGCTTAATAAAGTGGGTCTTTCCCCTGAAGCGCGAGCAGAGGATATCCCCCTTGAATCTTTTGAAGCCCTCGCACGCTGCCTTGCTTGATGTGGCCTCATTATAACTTGTGATCAATGGCATAGTTTTATAACATAAGAGGATGAAATGGCTTGTTCTCCTTTTTTCTTTTATTTCTCTTGGTGTTGCGTCACGGGAGGCAACGGCTGCTCTTCCTAAGAACACAGGTCATTTTGGTTATTGGGCGACTTGGGATGTTATGGAAGGGGTGAACCCCGTTTGCTATATGACGATTACCGCTGATCCTCCGGTGCCATTTAAAGATAGAACAAAAACCAAGCGTCGTGGAGATGTTCAGATGATGATTGCTCACCGTCCTGCAGAAGGAATGGTAGATGTAGTCAGTTATGCGCCAGGAGCCAAGTTCAAAGCAGCCAGTGATGTTACGCTTAAAATCGACGGCAATAGCTTCAATTTATTTACACAGGGTGATACTGCTTGGGCGCGAGACGCTGCCACGGATCGTGCCATCGCGATGGCTATTCGTGCTGGAGACTATGCTGTTTTGTCTGGGACATTAGCTTCTGGTGAAAGACTGGCCGATAGGGTTAGTCTTAAGGGGTCGTCTAAAGCCTATGAAACAATTAGTAAATCCTGTGGGGTAACGGTTCTGCCCTTGCAAAAACTTAAGCCCCAAGCCCGCCAGGCCACGAAAAAATCTAAAGAAAAGACACAAAGCCAACCTGCAAAAAAGGTTCAGTAATCGCAACCTTTGACAAAAGCGACCAAAGAATGTCATAGGGGCGGCATGAGTACCCATAATATTGATGGCCATGCTGCCCGATTTGCGCCACCGGTCATGTTGATTGACGGAAAACGTAATATTGTCGGCCTGACGCTTCATGAGCTAAAGGCCGAAATGGTTGCTCATGGGGTTGAGCCGTTTCGTGCCAAACAAATATGGACTGCTATTTATTGTCACGGCATTAAAAACTGGGATGCTATGACGACTCTTGCGCGCCCGGTACGCGAGGCTCTGGCAGTGCGTTATGCTATTGGTCGGCCTCAGGTGACCGCAGCCCCGGTTTCTGTAGATGGTTCACGTAAGTGGCTCCTTGCAATGCCAGGTGACGGCCACGAAGTTGAAATGGTTTATATACCGGAAGAAGATAGAGGAGCCTTGTGTGTTTCTTGCCAGGTTGGCTGCACAAATGCGTGTCGTTTTTGTCATACGGGAACCATGCGTCTTGTTCGCAATCTGGATGCCTCTGAAATCGTGATGCAGGTCATGCAGGCGCGTGATTCCATAGGTGAGTGGAAGATTGCCGACCTAGAAAAACGCAAACTCTCTAATCTCGTTTTGATGGGCATGGGTGAGCCCCTGTTTAACTATGATAATGTAGCAAAAGCACTTAAGATCATTATGGATGAAGGTGGGTTGGCAATAGGTAAGCGCAAGATTACGTTGTCGACCTCTGGGGTCGTTCCTATGATTCGCCGTTGTGGTGAAGAATTAGGCGTGAATCTGGCAATCAGCCTTCATGCGGTGACGGATGAGGTTCGAAGCGAATTAATTCCGTTAAATAGGAAATACCCGATCAAGGAACTTATCAAAGCATGTCGCGAATATCCGGCTGCAAGTAACGCGCGACGCATTACTTTTGAATATGTGATGCTTAAAGGCATAAATGACAGCATGGCCGACGCACGGGCCTTGGTGAAACTGCTCTCAGGGATACCTGCAAAAATCAATTTGTTGCCTTATAATCCATGGCCGGGCAGCGTGTATGAATGCTCGGATGCAGAAACAATCGAGGCCTTTGGCGCTTTTTTAAATGCCAACGGCTACGCAAGCCCGATCCGCACGCCCCGAGGGCGCGACATCATGGCCGCATGCGGTCAGCTAAAATCATCTAGTCGGAAAGCTTGAGTTGAGTCTTTAATTTCGCGCGCGTGTGATATGGATGTTCTCGACACCATCTAGGTTAGGAAGGGCGTCAGCTAGCGCGAGCAAGGCACTATCTCGGCGGCGTTTGATAGAGGTTGCAACGAACTTCCACTCGACTTGATCACTATGTTTTTGGATGACAATCGAACCCTGGGCCATTTCATAGTTGTAATCACGTAGCAGGGCGTCAATAACCGTTTTGTTAGGGTGATGGCCTTTGTGGAATTGGAGAGTGATTGCAACGGGTCGACGTGCAGGAAGCATCATGTCAAATCGGGCGCCCATCATGATGAAAACTTCGGATAAAAGCGTCATTAAAACGGCGGCGAGGTACAACTCTGCCCCTACTAGAATTCCAACGCTTGCGACAGCCCAAATAGAGGCCGCTGTGGTCAGACCACTAATCTTCATGCCATTCTGCATGATGATACCGCCACCAAGGAATCCAACGCCCATGATGATGCCTTGGATCGTTCGGGTTGGATCCATTAGGCTATAGTTAACCAGTGACGTGCCGCCCAACCAGAAATTTGGATGAAGGGAAAGCGAGGTCACAGCAGCCGCGACCATGCAGACAAGCCCATAGGTTCGCATGCCTGCGGCGCGTCCGTGATAGGAACGTTCATAGCCAAACAGAAAACCAAGCGTAAGAGCAAGTGAAAGATCCAGCATAATGGCAATGTCTGGAACAGCGCGAAGAGTTCTCCAGAGGTCAGAAAAAGCAGAGGATACCGGTTCGATCATGCGCGCATCATTCTTGGGTTATGTTGTTGGTTATCCAAGAAGGCTGTTTCGGCAGGCGTTGTTTCTCGGCCAAGAATTGAATTGCGATTTGGAAAACGACCAAATGTTTGTATTGTAAAGAAGTTCTTTTCGGCTTCGTTGATCCAATCAGGCTCTTTGGTTCGTTCACGGATATAAAACAATGCTAGGCGTTGATCGCTCATCCGTTCTGAATGCATAAAAGGGAGGTAGAAAAAGAATTTGAAAGTTTTGTCGATACGGTCGTCGAAGTGTCGGATGATGGATCGTCGGGCAAGGTCAAGGGCAAGCTCATCCGTGGCATACGCTTGTCGTGTGCCACGGAACATAAGACGAGGAAAGATGTCGAGAAGAAGAAGCAAGGCTAATACGCCTTCAGGTGTTTCTTCCCATTCCTTAAGCTCTTCAAGCGCAGCGCGTTCGTATGTTGAGGCAAAGCGTTCACGAACAATATTGTCTAACGCCGGGTCTTCAGAAAACCAACGTGCTTGACCGATTTCATAGAACCAAAAATTCAAGATATCTGCAGGATCTTTGAGCATGGGCCCAAATTTATAGATAGAACATTACCGAAACCTTACCGAGAGCCGAATAATTTATTTATATATTTTAACGAGTTATCCATGTTCTAATATTGCCGAGGTCAACATGAACATGATTGCTTGATGGGTAATAAGAGACCCCTCCCCTTTGCATGGTTTTTGCTATTTCTGCAATAGCCCGGCCATTGACATTTTTAATGCGAAAATCAACGGCCCAACCGCGCGTATGTAGGCTCTCCTTCGCTACTTGTCCATTGCTGTCACGTAGCTGGTCGTTGGTTTCGCGAGAACGATACCCGGACATAATCTCGAAAGCGGCAGTGGGTGGAAGACCCAGGCGAGAACGTATGTCGACAAGAAAATCAATGAGTTCAGGGTCAATTTCGCCGATTTCATGTGTGGCCCGATCGCGGAACAAATGTTGGATTGCCTCCATGGATTTTGGATCATATCGACCTTGTCGAAAATAAGTCAGGTTAAGGCGTTCCTTGGTGCCCGTGCGCAAAAGGATAATGGAGCGCTCAGCAACCTTGTCTGGGCGTGTCTTTGTTCCGCCATACTGCTTGACAAGCTTTCCGGGAAAATGGGGTTTGGATCCCTTATCACTGCTGCATCCAGCTAATGGAATGAGGACTGAAAGACAGAGCGCAAGAGTCGTAAACAAAACGCGTTTCATGATCCACGCCAAGATGGATGAATGGAATAGCCGCCGCCGTCTGTAATGAAAACATCATTTGGTAGAGTATTATCGCGGATAAGTTTTCGGCGAAGTCGATAAATATGGGTTTCTAATGTATGCGTATCAATTCGTGCACCATAACCCCAAATTGCGGCCAGAATTTCTTCTCGAGGGACGACAGAATCCGCAGTGTAAAGATACTCTAATACAGCAGCTTCTTTGTCGGTAAGCCGAAGGCTATCCTCTCCATTTTCTAAAGAAAGACGGCGTGCGCGGGGCGAGAAAAGCCAAGGGCCGATCCGCCAAGTTGCATCGGGCGCTTGTTGAAGGAGACGCTGATAGAATTGGAGGCGGGTCAGTAAATGACCAAGCCGTAAGGGACGGAGAAAAACTTCTGTAACACCTGTTTTTTCAAGGGATGAGGAAAACGAGCCTAAAACGAGAAGGAGCGGTGTTGGCCGTTGGGCGGTAAGGCGTGCGGCAAAAAAGTCGGTAAGCTCCTCTGTTGCGGGGGCGGATTCCGCATCCCAAAAAAGAAGTGGCGGCAAGGTTTCCCCCCACGTTGCAAGCGCGGTTTCAAGGGAACCAAACACGGTGTGTTGCCACTGACTATTTTGCCGAAGTTGTTCGGCCAGCGCGTGGCAAAGGGCATCGTCCGCAGAGATAAGTCCTAAGAAAAGCATATAGGCAGTATAATGAGCTTTGAGCTATTGAACAACGGGTTGATCACCCTCGGGGAGGAATGTAGAGGCATGGGCTGTTTTATATTTATCAAGAGCATGCAGCATAAGTTCTTCGATTAGTCGTGGAGAGAGCTGTGTGCCCGACGCGTGAGCAGTTGCTTGTTCCTGCATCAAAACCCCCAAGTTTTTTTCTTTGTGCTGCGCTGTCAACGGTGCGTCGGCAAAAAGCTGGTTTGGTTTTTGGGGCGTTGCCGTATTTTCAGCAGTCTTCAAGGGAGGACCCCTATCTACGGGCACTGCCGGGGCTGCTGTCGGGAGGAGGACAGTATCCTCATTGAGTGCGGGGGTGTTTTCTGCAACCATGATGGTTGGTTCATTCATGGGGTCCGGAACATTAAGAGCCCTGTCCTCCCCCCAGAGTGCCTGAGCCATCATAATGGCAGGTTCTTGACCCGTTTTTTGTTCTAGCGCCGCACTTGCCACAGAGGTTGCCGCACTTAGTAGAATATTTCCTGTCGCAAGGCCCATCAGGACGCCGCCAGCGATTTGAACCTCTGGCTTGATCGTATCTCCCGTTAATTCGCGATAAAGAGTGCTTACCAAGGGTATGTGTTGCAGAGGATTGATAAGATCAACAAAATCCCAAAAACCAAAAGCGTCATCAGAGACAGGAACATCTGTAGACTTTTGGATGATCCGCTGATCTTCGGTCATATCTGAAAGTGCAGGTGCGCGCGTAGCGTAAGACAAGCCTATGGGAGAGGTTTCTTCTACTGCCTTGAGATTACTTGTAAAAGACTCGGTAACGGATCCCGTCTTTGGACCGGCCTTGATTGTAGGGGCAGGTGTGAGCAGGGGCGATGAGTTGTTGGTTTGATGGATAGGCGTTGTCATGGGATCCCTTACATTCCCATTCGATAATGCAAGGTGTGTGCCACATGCTAAATACTGCAAAAAGAAAACCCCCTTGGATAGGATCCAAGGGGGTTTTTTCTTCGAACAGAGATGGTTAGAAGCCCATGCCGCCCATATCGCCCATTCCGCCGCCATGAGCATGCGGGGGGTCTTTCTTTTCGGGCTTGTCGGCAATCATGGCTTCCGTCGTTATGAGGAGGCCTGCAACCGAAACGGCATTCTCAAGTGCCACGCGGACAACCTTGACTGGGTCAATAATGCCAGCCTTCAAAAGGTCGACATAATCACCTTTTTGCGCATCGAAGCCAAAGTTGGTGTCCTTTTGCTCAAGTAGGCGACCTACAACGACTGAACCATCCATGCCGGCATTGTCGACAATTTGACGGATGGGGGCCTCGAGTGCCTTGCGCACAATATCCACTCCACGGCGTTGATCGTCATTGGCGACTTTGACTTTCTCGATAGCCCGAATGGCATAGAGAAGGGCAGTGCCGCCACCGGAGATAATACCTTCCTCCTTTGCAGCTTTGGTGGCATGGACGGCGTCATCCACGCGGTCCTTGCGTTCCTTGACTTCTACTTCTGTGGCGCCACCGACGCGAATAACGGCCACACCTCCCGCAAGCTTCGCAAGACGCTCTTGCAGCTTTTCGCGATCATAATCAGAAGTCGTGGTTTCAATTTGCTGACGGATTTGACCGCAACGCGCTTCAATATCTTTCTTCTTGCCTGCGCCGTCGATGATGGTGGTGTTGTCCTTGTCAATTCGGATTTTCTTTGCTGTGCCAAGCATTGAGAGTGTAACGTTCTCAAGCTTAATGCCCAAATCTTCCGAGATAACTTGACCACCAGTGAGGATTGCCATGTCTTCAAGCATCGCCTTGCGACGATCACCAAAGCCAGGGGCCTTGACAGCGGCGACCTTCAAACCACCACGCAGTTTGTTGACGACGAGCGTTGCGAGTGCCTCGCCTTCAACTTCTTCCGCGATGATCAACAGCGGACGACCCGACTGTACAACCGCTTCCAAGACGGGCAGCAGGGGCTGAAGGCCCGAGAGCTTCTTTTCGTGGAAGAGGATGTAGGGGGTTTCCATTTCGCAAACCATTTTCTCAGCGTTTGTGACGAAATAGGGCGAGAGATACCCGCGATCAAATTGCATGCCTTCAACAACATCTAATTCAGTTTCAAGGCTCTTATTTTCTTCAATGGTGATAGGCGATTCATGCCCAACTTTGTCCATGGCTTTTGCGATCATGTCGCCAATTTCTTTGTCGCCATTAGCAGACACTGTACCAACCTGAGCTATTTCTGCTGTGCTGGCAACTTTCTTGGCACGGGCCGCGAGATCTTCTACGACTTTCTCGACAGCAGCGTCCATACCACGTTTCAAATCCATCGGGTTCATTCCGGCAGCCACAGCCTTCGCTCCTTCTCGGGACATGGCACGGGCAAGAACTGTTGCGGTGGTGGTGCCATCGCCAGCGCGGTCAACTGTCTTGCTAGCGACTTCACGGACCATTTGGGCGCCCATGTTTTCAAAGGCATCTGCCAGTTCTATTTCCTTGGCAACGGTAACGCCGTCTTTAGTCACGCGCGGCGCGCCAAAGCTCTTTTGAATGACAACATTACGACCCTTGGGGCCCAGCGTGCAGGCAACGGCATCGGCTAAAAGGTTGACGCCGCGCATCATGCGCTCGCGGGCTTTGTCTGAAAAAACGATTTCTTTTGCAGGCATCGGTGTGGTTCCTTTCAAGATATTTGGTTATTTAGGCACTTGGATTTCAGCACGCTCTAGCTTTCGAACAGAGTTGTGGACATGAAACCCGAATGCAGACGTTATTTCTTTTTGCAGCAATCTTTGTCTTTGCTGCTGCAGCAATCGATCACGCCCATAATGTCGGATTCTTTCATGATCAGCAGTTCTTCGCCGTTGATCTTAACTTCTGTGCCT
>CAYZXV010000020.1:0-12940 GCA_964482525.1 uncultured Rhodospirillaceae bacterium
TGCGCGAAAAATATGCTTTGATGGCCTAGAGGTTGACCTGTCTCGCATTCATGCCACATCGGAAACAATGCGACTGCTGTTGGACCTTGCGCGTGCTCAAGATATTGAGGGATGGCGCGAGAAATTATTTGCAGGTGGTATGCTAAACACAACGGAGCATCGAGCCGTATTGCATACAGCGCTGCGTGATCCTGATGCTGGTCCGGTTGAGGCTTCGGGGCAGCCAGTCCGCGCGCCAATTAAGGTTCTACATAAACAGATGGAAGACCTGTCCTCGCAAGTGAGAGAAGGGCGGTGGCTTGGTCAAACGGGGCTTCCTATTCGGGACGTCGTAAATATTGGTATCGGGGGTTCAGATCTTGGCCCACGACTTGTTGTGAAAGCACTGAGACCTTATGCAGATGGGCCAAGAGTTCACTTTGTCGCGAATGTTGATGCTGCTGATTTGATGGATGTTTTAGAGCAATTGAATCCAGAAACGACCTTATTCATCGTCGTATCTAAAACATTCACGACTCAGGAAACGTTGCTCAATGCAAAAACAGCTAAGGCCTGGCTTGTCGACGCGATAGGCCAAGAAGCTGTTGCGCGACATTTTTGGGCTGTATCTACAAATCAAAAGGAAGTCGAGACTTTTGGTATTCCGGCAGAAAATATGTTGCCGATGTGGGATTGGGTTGGGGGACGCTACAGCCTTTGGTCTGCCGTTGGGATTAGTATTGCTCTGGCAATTGGCTGGCCAAGGTTTCAGGCTTTGTTGGCTGGCGCAGCCGCGCTGGATCAGCATTTCCGTACAGCGCCGCTTGAGTCTAACGCCCCTGTTCTTTTCGCGATGCTTGGTGTTTGGTATCGCAACTTCTGGAGAACTTCTGCCGAAGCTGTGCTGCCGTATAGCGAGCGTCTACGTGACCTCCCGCGTTATTTGCAGCAGCTAAATATGGAAAGCAATGGTAAGGCTGTGACACGGGAAGGCGCACCTATTTCTTATGAGACAGGACCCATTATATTTGGGGAGTGTGGGAGCGTTGGGCAACACAGTTTTCACCAATGGTTACATCAGGCACCCCAATTCGTGCCAGCGGAGTTCATTGGGATTTATCAGGACCCAAAGAGTCCAGAGGATCACCACAGGATCCTTAACGCACATATGATGGCGCAAATCGAGGCTATGCGGGCCGGTCGCAAGGATCCCGATCCAGCCAGAACAAACCCAGGGAACCGTCCAGTTTCTCTTCTGATGATGAAAGAGCTTTCACCCTATAATCTTGGGCAACTGCTTGCCCTATACGAACATAAAGTGTTTGTTCAGGGCATTGTCTGGGATGTCAACTCCTTTGACCAATTCGGAGTAGAGCTTGGCAAGAAGCTTGCGCAAGAGTTGCTGCAATCATAGCAAGATTGTGCCTATATTTCGCTTCATTCTCTAATTAAGAAGGGCTCTTGGTCCCGGCAGGGAAGGGGTAGCCTTTAAAGAAAGAACTCAAATGCCGACACCCAGAAAAGGAACGCGCAAGAAGAAAAAGGCTGCATGGCAGTCGTCTTTTTCTATGGCGGACATAAGGGAAAAAACCGGTGCTTTACTCCGTGGGGCGGGTAATGCGCTTGTCCTTCTCATGATCTGGGGTGGCGTTGGCCTAGCAGCACTTGTTGGGTGGTATGCCTATGATATGCCGGATATTAGCCAGATCACCCAGCCTCAACGTCGCCCGGCCATTACATTGCTTGCAGACGACGGTACGGTGTTTAAGCGGTATGGTGATTTGGCTGGGCACTATGTGACTATCCGAGATGTGCCGCCGCATTTGGTTCAGGCGATTTTAGCCATTGAAGACAGGCGTTTTTATGATCATTTTGGTGTGGATGTCTTCGGCCTTCTTCGCGCTGCTGTTAACAATTTTATGGCTGGACATGTGGTTCAGGGGGGGTCGACCCTTACACAACAGCTTGCCAAAAACCTTTTTTTGACGCCAGAGCGCACAACGCGCCGGAAAGTTCAAGAAATGCTCCTCGCTTTTTGGTTGGAACGTACCTATTCGAAAGACCAAATCTTAGGAGCCTATCTTAACCGCGTGTATCTTGGTGCGGGGGCATATGGGGTCGATGCTGCAGCGGAAGTCTATTTTGGAAAACCAGTTGCCGCGCTTACCCTGCGTGAGAGCGCAATGTTGGCTGGTCTGCTTCGTGCCCCTTCGCGATATGCGCCCACGAATAACCCGGCTTTAGCTGCCGCGCGGACGAGGGTCGTTTTGGCGGCCATGGTTGATGCGGGTTATTTGTCAGAGGATGAGAAAAAGACTGCGATGCTGAATGCTCCTGTTCCTAGGCGCAAGCCTGGGGCAGCAGGAGATGGCAGTTATTATGCCGATTGGATCGTGGAACAAGTTGGGGGCATTCTTGAAAAGACGCCCCAAGATATTGTTGTCTCGACAACCCTTGATTTGAAGCTGCAGAGAATAGCCGAACGAAAGTTAAGTGGTATTCTCGCCTTAGAGGGAGAAAAGAACGGAGTTAGTGAAGCTGCAGTTGTGAGTCTCACTCCTGATGGTGCAGTCAAGGCTATGGTAGGAGGGCGCGACTATGCGGACAGCCAGTTTAATCGAGCAACCCAGGCTCAACGACAGCCTGGATCATCCTTCAAACCGATTGTATATCTTGCTGCGCTTTTAGACGGATTAAAACCAGAGGATGTTTTTGTTGATGAGCCAATCAAGGTTGGCAAATGGGCGCCGCATAATTACACAAATGACTATAAAGGTCCTGTGACCGTTCGGCAGGCGCTTGCCGAATCGATTAATACGGTGGCGGTTCGCGTCATGCAAAAAGTGGGTGTTGGTCCCGTCATAGAAACGGCGCGCGCCCTTGGCGTTACTTCGCCCTTGGATCCGGATTTATCATTGGCGCTTGGGACAGGAACAATGTCTCCCCTTGAACTTACGGGCGTTTATGCTGCGATTGCTGCGGGTGGACGCGCTGTAACGCCTTTCGGTATCAAAGAAATTCGTGGCCGGGATGGTCAAATCCTTTATCAACGAGAGCCCGTTACCCTTCCGGTTACCGTAGCCCCCTCGGCGGTCGCTATGCTTGCTGATATGATGCAGGATGTTGTGCGCTATGGCACGGGACGCCGGGCTGCGCTTGATCGCCCGGTGGCGGGAAAAACGGGCACCAGCTCTGACTACAGGGACGCATGGTTCATGGGGTTTACTGGAAACTATGTCACCGGTGTATGGATGGGCAATGATGACAACACGCCGATGAAAAAGGTTACGGGCGGCGGCCTGCCCGCTCAACTTTGGCACGATGTCATGGTTGAGGCTGAGGCGTCCCTACCTGTTCGTTCTCTTTTCGAGCAGGTGCCAGAACCAAGTGTGTTGTTAGAGCCCTTGAGTCAAAAGCCACAGCCGGAGCCATCCAGCGACTCTTTGGGTGCGTTTATCCGAGGGCTAACCGGAGAAACAGAAGAAATGCAGATTGAACGGAGTTATCCTACCAGCAACGGCCATTAGATAGAGGTCCGGATAACTTCTTGGTACGCGGCAATGACTTTGTCGCGAATGGAGGTTACCGTTTGCATCATGATTTCCGCATCGCTTACGGCCAAGATGACTTCTTGAAGATCCGCTTTGCCTACCGCGCCCTTGGTCGCCATTTCTTCGCTTTTCTTGATGCTTCCTACAGCCTCCGAAAGGAAACCCTCGACCATATTCGAAAAAGTATCGTCTTGGCTTTTTGTTGCGGTTGCGCCTGCAACGCCTTGAATCCCGCCCGTAGACGCTTGTTTGTAAGCCGATAGGGCGTGTCCGACATTGATGACCATGGCTTAACCTCCCTTGCTTACGTTCAGTTTCTTAAAATATCGATCGTTCGCAGCAGCATCGTGCGCGAGGACTCTATCACATTCAGGTTTGCGTCATAAGCATGTTGAGCTTGACGCATATCCATGCCTTCAAGGATTGTTTTAACGTTGGGGGTCAGGATATACCCCTTCTCATCGGCGGCAGGGTGGGATGGATCGTATTTTTTTATAAAATCGCTATTGTCTTTACGGATCCCATCGACCTTGACTTTGTAAACGCCAGAAGCACGGTCAAACTCGTTCTTAAACGAGACGACCTTGCGTTGATATGGCTGCTCACCTGGTTTTGATGGTGTTGTTGCAGCGTTTGCAATATTTTCTGCAACAATCTTCATGCGCGTGGACTGAGCCCGGAGCCCGGAGCTTGCAATGGACATCACTGTTGAAAGGTCAGAACTGGACATTGTGATCCCCTTACTTTGTCGCCATGCGGAGTAGTGCGAGGAACTTGTGGTAAATTGAAGCGTCCGCTTGATACTCTACGGCAGTTTTAGACGTTTCCATCATTTGTTGTTCAAGGTCGACAGAGTTGCCCGTTGGCACGGTTTCAAAGCTAGCCATTTTCTTGGCAGCAGCATTTGCACTGGTCATAGAGGCAGGAACAATATGTTTCGAATTCGTAACAGACATGTTGCCACTGGCGCTTTTTAAGGTTTCAGCGAAGGTTGTGAAAGGAACTGTCTCTTTCGCCTTGTACCCAGGCGTGTCAGCATTCGCGACGTTTTGAGCAAAAACAGCCTGCTTTTGCCCCAGATAGGAGAGTTTCTGGGACATAAGGCTTAAAATTCCTCCGTCTGTCATAGACATAGCCAATACCTTTGTTAGTCTAGTTGGCGTTGCAGGTTCGCATAATCTTTTCTTGCAATCTTTGTGCCAGCAAGGAATGCTAGCATATCATGAGACGAGACAAGCATCATACCCCATCTTATGCGCCTGTCAAAGGGCGGATAGCCCGTGATGTTGCAGTCGCCTTGAAGGCAGACGAGCAAAGTCCTAAGTCCTTACCCCATATTGTCGCATCAGGGCGGGGTAGCCAGGCAAGAGAAATCCTTGAAATCGCCTATGCCAATGGGATTCATGTTCGAGAGGATTGTGCTTTGGCCGAATTGCTGGCACAGCTTGACCTTGATACCCCAATCCCTAGCGAAGCTATTGTCGCTGTTGCAGAGATCCTTGCGAAGGTTTACGAGTCTAATAATGCATTGGCGGCCTCCTTGCCTGTCGAGAATGTGAAAGGGTAAACATGATACCAAAACCACTGAAGCAAACGCTTGATGACCTTAATGCCTTGTCACAGTTTTTTATTAAGGCTGAAGCGGACATGAAAAACGGAATTTTTGTTGATTTGACGGGTATCGATAAACGTGTCGCTGAATTGTGCCAAGCGGTCCAAAGCGCGATCCCTGAACAACAAGAAGCCTATATTCCCGAGTTGAACAATTTGATCAGTTTGCTTGATTCGTGCGAAATGGCGTTGCGTCAGCTTCCTGTCAACGATACAGAGGATCCTGTCTCTTTGAACCCTCCTTTCTCGAACCGCCATGCTGAATCCTGAAGCTGAAACTGTATCGTGGCTCCGCTTTGCGTTTGCCTCCTTTACCGTGCTTGGGCTGCTCGCCCTAACGGGTTGGGGCTTGCGGGTTGTTGCGTCGCGTGGTTGGTTTCTGCCAAAAACTCTTGGGCAGGCTCGTTTATCCTGTGTTGCATCTTTAGCTATTGATGCGCGGCATCGAGTTGTGATTGTTCGGAAGGACGAATCCGAGTATTTCTTGCTCCTGGGCCCCAATCAGGATCTATTGTTGGCTCAAACGGCGGTGCGCGGGGGTGCTGCACAGCCACCTAATGACTCTAACCTTCCTGATGACGCATGATTTCTTCCCGTTCTTCTTGGTTGCGTTCTCTCCTTTTTCTTACCGTATTCGCATGTGGAATCATGCCAGGGGAGGCGTGGGCGCAGGCGGTTAATTTGGATCTGGGGCCCGGTCCGAACACTTCGACGCGCTTGATTCAATTGACGCTATTGATGACGGTGCTTGCGCTCGCGCCGTCGATCTTAATTATGGTAACTTGTTTTACTCGTGTTGTAGTTGTTTTGTCGTTTCTCCGTACGGCGATTGGGGCCCAACAAACGCCCCCCAACATTGTGTTGATCAGCTTATCGTTGTTTCTGACTTTTTTTGTTATGCAGCCAGTTTTTGAGAAGTCTTGGGAAGCTGGACTTAAACCACTTATGAATCAGGAAATCGATGAACAAACGTCTTTTACGCGGAGTATAGAGCCATTTCATGATTTCATGCTGAAACACACGCGAAGTAAAGATCTTGGGCTGTTCATGGATATGGCAAAGATCGATATCCCAAAACAAGAACCAGGTGCGGAGAAAACGCGAGAAGCCTTTCCTCTTCGTGCTGTCATTCCAGCCTTTATGATTTCAGAGTTAAGACGCGCCTTTGAAATTGGCTTTCTTGTGTTTTTACCGTTTCTAATCATCGACATGGTCATCGCTTCTTTGCTTATGTCCATGGGTATGATGATGCTTCCCCCAACGGTAATTTCGCTGCCCTTTAAGATCATTTTCTTTGTCCTTGTGGATGGCTGGTATCTGATATCCGGAAGTCTCGTTCAAAGTTATGGCGGAGGGTAGGGCCCATACTGCGGGGATCGTCAAGGCCCATCCCGGTTCTTCTATAGCTCTTGCGCAAGGAAAAGGCCTCCCCTATAACGGGGTTAGCCGTTCGGCACCTTCTGTGTTGCTTCCTTCCCCTTGCCTTTGATGAGTTCCACCATGTCGGAACATAAACTCAGTGATCTGAACTTTGTCGATCTGTATGTTTGTCTTGAAGGGCGGGCTGCGCCCCATTATCACGAACAGGTTAGTGGCAAAAGTGATGGCAATGACAAAGAAGTTCCCGCTGAGTTTCATCAAGCGGTATCGGAGCTTGCCAATTTTCTTCGTGCTAAATTTATAGACGAAGAAATGGGCCTTACGTTTGAAGGCGTACGCATGCGTGCCGCAAAGGTACGGACGGCAGGGGGGCTTTTATGGGCTTCGCTGCGGAAAATTAATTCTGTCCCGCCGCCGCTTGAAAAACTTGGCTTTATGCCCCCTTTAATCCCTCATCTGCGAGGGCTCGGGAAGCGGCACGGGTTGGTTTTATTGTGTGGTTCGACGGGGCAGGGGAAAACAACAACATCATGTTCACTTCTTGCTGATTATTTGAATAACCTGGGTGGTGTTGCCTTCACAATTGAAGATCCTGTTGAATACGATCTAGAAGGACGGCACAGCGAACATGGCTATTGCTATCAGATCGAAGTGAAAGAAGATGATGAATGGGCAAAGATGCTTAAACGCAGCTTGCGTTGGCATCCAAGGTATATTTTTGTCGGCGAACTTCGCACGCCCGAAGCTTCTAACCAGTTGTTGCGTGCGGCGACATCAGGCCATTTGGTTATTACAACTATGCATGCGGGAACGGTCGAGGAGGCTTTGGAGGGGTTGCTTCAGTTAGCCTCGCAGGCTGTCGGTGATCGCGCCACGAATCTTCTTGCGACAGGTCTTGCTGCCGTTATTCACCAAACGGTTATTCCGCAAGGGCTACAGGCAAATTATTACATTACCGAACCCATTAATCCGGCTTCGCCCTTTCGGAATTGTATTCGTGAAAAGCGTATTGGCCAGGTTCGGACCTTTATGGATCAGCAAAATGCCCTGCTGATGCAATCAGGACGTCTTTTCCGTGACACCTAATTTTGTTTCTTTTTAGCTCTGGGGTGCGAGGCCCGATAAACCTCGGCAAGCTGTACAGATTCGATCCGTGTGTAGAGCTGTGTCGTTGAGAGAGAGCGGTGTCCCAGTAATTCCTGTAAACTACGCAAGTCGGCACCTGAAGCTAATAAATGGGTCGCGAAGCTGTGACGTAGGGCATGGGGAGTTAATGTTTCCGGAAGGCCAAGCTCGCGGCGTACTTGCCTTAGGCTGCGTTGAGCTACGCCAGGGTTAAGGATATCTCCCCGTGCGCCAAGGAACAGACCGTGATGATCTTTGGCGGCGAAGGGGCAGGTCCTGAGGTATTTTTCTATGGTTTGGCGAACGATTGGAAGAAGGGGAACGATGCGTTGTTTCCCCCCTTTTCCTCGGACGATCACATGATCACCATGTGCAAAATCTTTATGTGTTAAGGAAAGCGCTTCGCTGATGCGTAAGCCAGCGCCGTAGAGAAGAGTAAAAAGAGCCTCATCCCTATGCCGTGTCCAATCCTCTTCATTGCGTGACAAATGGTCGATAATTTCTTTGGCCTGTGTTTCCGTGACGGGGCGAGGCAGGCGCCGTGCTGTTTTTGGCGCTCGAAGGAGTTCTATGGCAGTGTTATGAAGACGTCCTGTCCGATCAAGCCAGCGAAAAAAACTCCGAACGCTGGCTAAGGCCCTGGCGCGAGAGGCTGTTTCCAAGGAGCCACGCGCCAAATGAGCTAACCACGCCCGAAAATCTGTTAAACTGAGCAATGAAAGCGTTTCGAGGCGACAGGCTCCTCCACGATAATCGACGAGAAACGATAAGAAAAAAGCAAGATCAGATGTGTAGGCCTCAACAGTATTTTTTGCCATGCGTCGTTCGACGAGAAGCCAGGACTGCCAGGATTCGGTGGCGGCCCTGAGGTCCTCAGAAATAGCAAGAAAAGCAATTGATGGCATTCGTTACCCTATCGCGGGGTGGGTTGTAGGAAAAGGCCTTTATTATGAATATGGTAAATTCATTAATGGTGTTTTTTCTTTGTTTTTGTTTCGTTATGTTTATAATAAAACTCCAATTTGGAAAGGAGCTAATCGTGAGGATGATTAAAAATTGGTGGAACGATAATTTCGGTCCACAGAGCTGGCATGTCGCATCTTTAGAAATCGTGTGCCCCAAAGTTGAGGGAGAAGATGCGTTTTGGGGGCGGTCAGGGCCGTTAAAAAGAGACGTTCTTCCAAAGCATGTTCAGGGCGGAGGCGCGACTATCTGGGGGCGTTTTCAGAAGTTTGCCCGATTAGCGAGATAAAAAAACGATTAGGTCTTGATATAGGGCAAATAACCAGCATCCATGTCTTGGGTATGTTTGATAAGCCAATCGACCAGCATGCGTGAAAGTGCATTCTGAGCGAGCTCGTTGCGGCCTTCATTCAGGGTTTCGCGAATGTCCATAAGGACCTGCATCATGCGACTATGTTCGTGGATGTGGGCTTCTTTGTGGGGATAGGCGGTTGTGCTGAATAGGGATTCCTCATGCTGAAAGTGCAAATCCGCATAGCGCATAACCTCGGCAAAGACATCTTTGACCCGCTCCTGTCCTATGCCGCGTTCCATTGCGTCGTAAAGATCGTTTAGAAGGCCGATGAGCGTTTCATGCTCGTCATCTATGATGGGCACGCCAAATCGGAGTTCATGGTTCCATTGAATAAGGGGCATGGCCGTTCCTAAACTTGTTGTATTCAGTTCGATTCTTTGTATCAGGAAATAATAAAAGAATAGTTGACATACAATTGTAGAAAATCAGGCCTTTCGATCAACAACAAAGCGCGCAACATCTTCGAGTAATGAGGCCCTGCCTTCGAAGAGGGATAGGTGTTGGATTGCCTGCTCTGATAAGAGCCTGGCCTGATTTCTTGCACGTTCTTGGCCTAGAATCGTGACAAAAGTTGCTTTCCCAGCTTTCTCGTCGCGGCCCACGGGCTTGCCTGTTTCTTCTTCAGTTCCTTCCGCATCAAGTAGGTCGTCAATGATCTGGAAGGCAAGGCCCAGATCATGGGCATAGGCGCGAAGCGCGTTCAACAAGGCGGGAGAGGCTTTCCCAAGAATCCCGCCCATTTCGGTTGCACAGGCTATGAGTTCACCGGTTTTCATGCGCTGAAGACGCGTGATGGCGCCAATGTCCAGTGTTGTTGTTTCGGCAATAAGGTCGAGCATTTGTCCGCCGATCATGCCATTGGCTCCTGAGGCCTTGGCTAATGCGGCGACAAGAGCGCAGCGGACTTTTGGGTCCTCGTGGGTGCGTGGATCGGCCAAGATTTCAAAGGCGATGGTCAGAAGGGCGTCACCAGCTAAAATGGCGGTTGCTTCGTCAAATTTGACATGCGTCGTAGGCTGGCCCCGGCGCAATTCCGAATTATCCATGGCGGGCAGGTCGTCATGGACCAACGAATAGCAATGCAAGCATTCGATAGCGGCGGCAGCGCGAAGAGCGCAATCATCGTCAACCCCAAACAAACGTGATGTGCTAAGAAGCAGGAAAGGCCGGAGTCTCTTCCCTCCGCCCAGAACGCTATAGCGCATAGCATCGAACAATTTCTGCTCCGCAAAGTCAGATTTGGGCAAAAGACGTTGCATGGTCTCAGTCACGGAGGTTGCGACTTCGGCCATGGCGGCGGAAAGAGAAGGGCTTACGGAAGGCATGGGAGCACCAAGGGCATAAAGGTTGTTAAAGAGATGTCGGCGATGTTTGGATTTCGCCTGACTCAAGCTTTGTGATGGTTTCAATTCGCATCTCGGCTTCACGCAGTTTGTTGGCGCAATGCCGCTTTAAAAGGGCGCCGCGTTCATAGGCACCAATGGCGTCTTCAAGCTTGGCTTGGCCATCTTCAAGTTTGCGGACAAGGGTTTCCAGTTCGGCCATGGCCTGTTCAAAGGTCATGCTTACAATGTCTGGTGGCAGCTCTGAGGTAAGGTTCTGTCTCTGGGTCATGAGCGGACTTTACGAAGTCGCGTCCTAAAGTACAAGAGGCACTTATACGAGGCGCTCTCGTATGTTCCCATAGCTTTCAATCCCACTTGTGGGCCCAAGAGCTGTGAAGATAGGCGCGTGGGAGAGGATTTTAGCAGCCATGGCTTGCGTTTGCTCTTCAGTTACGGCCATGACCTGAGCGAGCAGGGTTTCCAAAGCAATCGGCGCCCCATGGGTCAGCATATGGTGGCCAAGGACTTCGGCGCGCCGCATGACGCTTTCTTTGCCCATCAGGAGGTCTGCGCGAGCCTGAGCTTTAGCGCGGTTTAGTTCGCTGGGGCTGATATGTTTTGTGACGTCCTTGAGTTCTTTACAAACAACAGGGACCAGTTCTTTGACGCGCTCAGGATCTGTCCCTGCGTAGAGACAGAACAATCCCACATCTTCAAAGGGGAGATGATAGGTTGATATATTATAAACCAGTCCACGTTTTTCCCGAACTTTTTGAAAAAGACGCGAAGAGGAAGTTCCTCCGAGCAAAGTCCCAAGCAATCCCGCAACATGGGCATTCTTGGCATGAAGGCCGGGGGCTGGGAAGGCCATCATGAGGTGGAGCTGTTCGCTTTCCTTCTCCTGCCTCAGGTCACCCCTTCTAATGCGTGCTTTTTCGGCTTTCGTTGGGGCGCCGGCAGGAAGGCGGCCAAAATACCGTTTGGCCAACTTGACCAGCTCCTGATGGGCGATTTTACCGGCTCCGACAATCACAATGTTGCCAGCGTGATAATTCTTGTTCACATAGTCCACGACCTTCTCGCGGGGGAGGCGTTCGATGACATCTGTTGTTCCAAGAATGGAACGACCGATCTTTTGTTTCGGGAACGCATTTTCGTGCATCAGGTCATAAATATAGTCTTCAGGAGTATCCAGATCGCGCCCAATTTCTTGAATAATAACTTGACGTTCACGGTCTAACTCTTTGGAGTCAAAGACAGAACGAAGTAACATGTCGGCGATGATATCGGCAGCGCGTTCAGCATCTTCGGGAAGGACGCGGGCATAGTAAGCGGTCTCTTCGCGTGTGGTATGAGCGTTCATCGTGCCGCCATTCTTTTCGATGGCAGAAGAAAGGGCGTAGGCCGAGCGATGTTTGGTCCCCTTAAACATCATGTGCTCGGTGAGATGGGCTATCCCATTCGCATGCCAGGGCTCATGACGCGTGCCAACCCCAACCCACGCTCCGATCACGAGGCTTTCTGCTTCCGCCATCGTGTCCGTTGCGACTCGAAGGCCGTTAGGAAGGGTTGAGATTTGAACCGTCATGGTGAGGTGCCCTGTCTATGTCGTCTTTAAATCTGCTGCTGCACTGTGGCTTCATTATACGGCTTTATCGAATCACTCTGCAACAGTTTCAGGAGCTAATAAAGGTTAAGAAAAATATGATTTTTTTGTGGTAAGACAATTAGTTAATAGCTATTTTTTGCTCTGGAATAAGGGGTTAAAAGAGGGGGTGTGTTGGGGGTGCTTATTAACACCACAAAATGTGATGTTTAATATTATTTGGTTCCACTTCTGTTCTTGTTTCTGTAAGATCGCCCCATGCAAGAACTCACCCCCATCCTAATTTTCCTCGCTGGAGCAGCCCTTGGCGCTTTGGGGCTTTATGGTGTTCTTTCATCCCGCCTCACGGGGCAGGCGCAGATGATTGACACGTTTAAGGCCTTGGCGGCGGATACGCTCCACCAGAACAGCGCGACTTTTCTTCAAATGGCCGAAGGTAAGCTGGAACAGCGGCAGCAAGCTGCCGCTTCAACGCTTGATAAAAAAACGGTTGCCATTGATGCGATGATTAAGCCCGTCCATGAAACTCTGTGCCGGATGGATGAGCAGCTCAAGGCGCTTGAGGTCAAACGAGAGGGCGCTTACCGCGAGCTTGCCGAGATGGTTACAGCTTCACGCGAGACGCAGGCCCAGCTTCGTGGCGAGACCAGCAAACTGCTTCAAGCCCTCCGCGCGCCAACGGGTCGTGGGCGGTGGGGCGAGCTTCAGCTTCAGCGTATTCTTGAAATGACGGGCATGTCCACCCATGCGCGCGACTTTTCAACCCAAGTCACGGTGGCGGGGGTAGGGGAAGAAAGCACGATCCGCCCGGATGTCGTTGTGGCTTTGCCCGGTGAGCGTTGTGTGATTATCGACAGCAAAGTCCCCCTCACGGCCTATCTGGACTCGATGCAGGCCAACGACGATCAGGGGCGTCAGGACTCCACACGCGCCCATGCGCGGCAGCTTAAGGATCATATCAAAACGCTTGGGAGCAAGGCTTATTGGGACAAGATCGACGGCACGGCTGAGTTTGTCGTTTTGTTCCTGCCTGGCGAGCATTTCT
>CAYZXV010000021.1:0-12706 GCA_964482525.1 uncultured Rhodospirillaceae bacterium
CGCGTGATCAATAAGTTCAAAGTCGAAGAAGATAATATTGATCGTGAGATTCACTACGAAATGATCCGACATAAGACGGACCTCATCATTATGGCCGGGTATATGAAAAAACTTGGGCCCCTGACATTACAAGCTTTCTCAGGAAAGATTTTAAATGCACATCCGGCCCTTCTACCAAAATTTGGTGGAAAGGGCATGTATGGTCGCTTTGTTCATGAAGCTGTTATAGCTGCAAAAGAAAGAGAATCCGGGGTGACGGTTCACCTTGCTGATTCAGAGTATGATACGGGACCTATTGTAACACAGATAAAAATCACCCTTGCGGACGACGAGACTGTTGAGAGTTTAGAAGAGCGCATCAAAGAACTCGAAGCAGATGCCTATCTGCAAGCGGTAGAAAAACTTACTATGGGAGTCTGACATTTCTCTACAACACCGCAACATCGCCCATCGCTTGATCGGCGGCGAATTGCGCGGCGAAGGCGGCAAGGGAGCCATGTTCAATCGCTTCACGAAGGCCACGCATGAGCGTTTGATAATAGGTCAGATTATGCTGCGTGAGCAGCATGGGGCCCAAGATTTCTTCGCACCGGAACAAGTGATGCAAATAGGCGCGGGAATAATTTGCGCAAGTCGGGCAGGTGCACCGCTCATCAATCGGTCGTGGGTCCGCCGCATGGCGGGCGTTTTTCATATTGATCGCACCACGATGGGTAAAGGCGCGACCTGTGCGTCCCGCACGGGTCGGCATCACGCAATCGAACATATCGACCCCGCGCAAGACCGCGCCCACGATATCGGAGGGAGTCCCCACACCCATAAGATAGCGCGGCTTTTCGGGCGGCAAGGGTGGGAGGCAAAAATCAAGGACTCGGAACATTTCCTCTTGTCCCTCGCCAACCGCAAGGCCGCCAATCCCAAAACCATCAAAGCCGATATCGATCAGTTTCTGCGCGGACTCGTGGCGCAAATCTTCGTACGTACTCCCCTGCATAATGCCAAAAAGGGCATAGCCATCGCGCCGTACAAAGGCTTCGCGGCAACGCGCTGCCCAACGCATCGAGCGTCGCATAGACTCGGCGGCGACTTCGTGTGTGGCCGGGTGTGGCGTGCATTCATCCAGCGCCATCGTGATATTGCTATCGAGCAAATGCTGAATTTGCATCGAGCGTTCAGGCGTCAATTCATGGCGGCTGCCATCCACATGGGATTGAAACGTCACGCCTTCCTCGGTCAGCTTGCGCAGACCCGCGAGCGACATGACCTGAAACCCACCGGAGTCCGTCACTATCGGCCCTGACCAGTTCATAAACTTATGAAGGCCGCCTAGCTCTGCCACACGCTCCGGCGTCGGGCGTAGCATCAAATGATACGTGTTGCATATGGCAAGCTCCGCGCCCGTTGCGCGCACGGTGTCGACCGTCATCGCCTTGACCGTGGCCGCTGTCGCTGTTGCCATAAAGGTCGGCGTTTCAAAGGTGCCATGCGCCGTGCTTACACACCCGCGCCGCGCCTTGCCATCGGTATGAGAGATTTGAAAAGAGAAGGGGGGCATTAGACGAGTTCCTTAAACTTCTTAATTGCCGCGACGGCCAGTTGATCCACACGTTCGTTGTCGGGGTGGCCATCATGGCCACGCACCCAATGCCATTCGATCTCATGCGGTTTCATCGCCGCCTGCATACGTTCCCACAGATCGACATTTTTAACTGGCTTTTTATCGGCTGTTCTCCATCCACGCGCGACCCAGCCGGGCATCCATTTCGTCGCACCGTCTTTGACATACTGACTGTCGGTTGTAAGTCGCACCCGTGAAGGCCGCGTTAGCGCTTCAAGGGCGCGGATCACCGCCATCATTTCCATTCGGTTGTTGGTCGTCTCATCCTCACCGCCAGAGAGTTCCTTTTCGACGCCATTAAAGCGCAAAAGCGCACCCCAGCCGCCGGGGCCAGGATTGCCCGAACACGCGCCATCGGTATAGATCTCAACGATACTCTGCTTTTTCTTTTCCATCAGTTCGGCTCTTGCTCCGCGCCCCATGTGAGGGCCGGGATGTCCATAAGCCGAACGGGCCCAAGAAACAAGCCACCATTTTGCAGGGATATAGGCACGATAGGTTGCCCCTGTCCCGTCACGCCAGAGGGACGGGATAGCACATTAAGTGAAGCTTTGAGCATCGTTTCCTGCCGGGCAGTCAAAGCCTGGTCATCACGGAGGAGGTCAATGGTCTCTTCTAACCCTTTAACACGGCCAGAAAACGCGCCTTCGGGTTGCAACTCGTTCGTAAGCGCAACTGTGCCCTTCGCCTCAACCGCAAGAAGCCCCCACACCAACGAAAGTGCATCGACCTCGATGACACCGCTGGCCTCATTCCAAACACGAATAGACTCAACATCGGAAAGAGACGGAGGCGGTCCCATGACGCGCAAATCAATCGACAACTCCTCAAGCCTTTGGCCGAGAGCTGGCGGCGTTTGTGTCATAGGCGTTAAGCCAAACGCTCGCACCCACAAGTTTAGACCCGTATCGTCCGAAGTCGCCGCTGGGACAGCAGGAAACGCATCCCCAGTAAAGGGCAGGGTGTGTACCTCGCCTTTAATCCCACCCTTTAGCTTTGCCGATATATCCCGCCAATTCCACAGAGGCAGATAAAGAATGGCTTCGTCTGCTTCAAGCGCATAGCCCACAGGATGACGAAAAACAAATCCATCAAGATGCGCGTGAACGGTCCATGGGCTGCCATCCGTGCTGCGCGCTGCAAAACGAAAGTCCATTCCATTCGGCGCTGCGCTCTGGGCCCATTGATCAATCATACGATTAAGACGATAAGCCGTCGCGCCCCACAAAACGCCCCATGCGAGTAAAAACGCAACAATGCCCATACCCACGATATGGCGGCGACGGTAAGAGCGATGGCTCAATACTTTTGCGGCGAAGGACATGATCAACCTCTTAGCTTCATGTAACAGTCAAAATAATAGGTACGTGATCGGACGCTTTATCAAGCGCGCGCGGAGCCGGATCAATCTCACACGAGTTTAAGCGATCAGCCACCCATGGCGAAAGAAGGAAATGATCGATCCGCAGACCCAAGTTCCGTTGGAACGCGCCGCCTTGATAATCCCAAAAGGTATAGGCAACCTCGCCAGGATGCAGCGCGCGAAAGGCTTCGGTCAGGCCTAGATTCACGATCTCACGGTAAGCCGCACGGGTCAGCGGGTGGAAAAGGGCATCTTGATCCCAACCATTGGGATCAAAGACATCCATTTCTTCGGGAAGCACATTCCAATCCCCCCCTAGAACGAAAGGCATATCCTGCCCCAGCATCTTTTGCGCATGAGCCTTGAGCCTACGCATCCACGCCAGCTTATATTCATATTTCTCTGTCCCGATAGGATTGCCATTCGGAAGGTAAAGCGAGGCGATCCGAACGCCCTGAATTGTCCCCTCGACATAGCGCGCCTGTTCATCGCAGGCACCCTCTGGATTTGAGAGGGCCTCGATCACATCGGATACGGGATGACGGGAGAGCAGGGCAACGCCGTTATAGCTTTTCTGCCCGACCACATGACATTGATAGCCCAGGGCCTGAAACTCAAAGGCAGGAAATTCGGGTGTCTGGCATTTGATTTCCTGCATCAAGAGAACATCGGGCCGCACAGCATCCAACCATGCCGTGATATTGGGCAGACGGGCTCGAACCGAGTTGACATTCCAGCTTGCGATTTTCATGAAAAAGCCCTGTTGGTCATGTTTTTCTCTTTATCACAAGAGAGAGATCACGGGTATTGATATTTAACAATATGATATATAATAGATAATTTTATAAACAGCCCTGTAATCTTTGTGGAAGTCCCTTGCCATAAAAAACACAAAAAAGGCCGATAGAACCTCTTGCAATGTCCGCAACTCTATGTATGATCGGCAAACTTTTTGAAGGCTGCGGGTGTAGCTCAGTGGTAGAGCACGACCTTGCCAAGGTCGGGGTCGCGAGTTCGAGCCTCGTCACCCGCTCCATCAAACTTAAGGATCGATGGACAGGCGCAGCCCTCGTGGGCGATGCGCTTTTTTTGTGTCCAAACAGGTGGTTCATGAGGGGTTTTTTTCTCCATCTCGCAGCAGCTGTGCTAGTCGTCCTGACTTCCGGGACCGCTTTGGCACAGGATATGTCCGTGACAACGGACACGCCACAGACCTTGAGTGTGGCGGGACTATGGGATACCCCGGACCACGAGGCCGTCATTGAAATCTATTCCTGCGATGAGAACGAGTTTTGTGGCCGGTTTTACTGGCTTAAAGACGATGATGCCGTCAACCCGTCACGTGACGACAAAAACCCGGACTCAGAGTTACGCAAACGGCCTCTTTGTGGCCTCACCTTTTTGGGCGGATTTTCGGACGAAGGAAATGGCATGTATGGGTCCGGATGGGTCTACAGCCCACGGCACGGGAGCACCTACAGCGCATCGATCCGACTTGTCGACGCACAAACGCTTGAAATGACGGGTTATATGTTTCTCCCCTTCCTTGGAAAAAGCCAACGCTGGCACAGATTGGAATCCTCACCCAAATGCCACCTTCTGGAAGAATAATAGACGACATTTGTCTTATTATTACTTTGCATTTTATGCATTCGACATGTCCACGTGTGCGTAACGACATACAACCTTCAAGAATTATTCAAAAAATAATCAAACTGCATAATCAGGTGTGGTCAAAATATACCGCCAATTAATAAACCCTGGTTAATAATGGATGGGAGGGCAATAAACAGCAACCGCTTGGCCTACCTTATGAAGTACGTATTGGATTTTGGCGCGGATGTCTTGAACATCCATATGGAGGGGGATTTTACCTTTGCCGACTCACGGATGTTCAAACATCTTGTGAGTATGGTCCGCGCTCTCAAAAAACACCAACAGATACACCTGCACATCACAAAACTCAAATTCATCGACGCTTCGGCAATAAGCCTTTTCCTCATGATCCATGATTTCGCAAAACGCCATCATATTACGCTTCTGTTTATCGAACCCGTCGGGCAAGTGCGCACAGCCCTAACCGAGGCCGCCAACTACAATGCGCTGCGCATATGTATGAATGAAGCGTCCGCCTGAAGAATCAAAGGCTTTAACTAATCGGCCTGATCTTTGTATCGACCATAATCGCCTTTGAGAAATTTGCTCCCGTGATATCCGCCCCTGTGAAATTCGCAAAACTGAGATCAGCCTCTGTGAAATCCGCGTCGCGAAGGACCGTGTTTGTGAAATTGGCATAACGGAGAGCCGCGCCGACAAACATAGTTTTGAGCATGCGGTTATTTTCAAAAAACAACGGTTCAAGTCGCGAGCGCGTAAAATCCGCCCCGACCATATTGCATTTCGTAAAGTTCGTTCCACGCAAATCGGACTGAATAAAGTGACAATGGCGAAAATCGCTGTTGCGAAGCATCGCAGCCTGAAGATTAGTCTTTGAAAAATTCTGCCCGTACCAAATCGAACGTTCAGCCATCATCATGGTCAAGTTTGCGCCGAGAAGCTGTAGATGGCCACGCATATCGACGTCGTTTAGAGTCATGCGATGACCATCATCCCCTTGGCTTGCGAGCCATATTTGATGCAAACGCAGCATTTCTTCAAACGGAACTTTTAGATCGTTCACCGTCGTGCCCGACGGAACGTCCGTAAGGGCGCCAGATAAATCAACGTTATCAAGATTCGAAAAATCCATCATTACGCCGGATAGGTTCGCGCCGCGCATGTTAACGTTCTTAAGTTCACATTGACTTAAATCCGCACCGGACAAGTTCGCTCCGGCAAGGTTCGCTCCGCTAAGATTTCCGCGTATAATGACGGATTTGCTCAAGTTAGCATCTTCAAAATTCGAATTGATGGCAATCGCTCCGGACAGCTTCACCGAGCCAAGGTTCGCGCCACGCAAATCAACGCCACCCGTTCCATCTTTCCAAGCTTCGTTATCACTGGTGAACAAAAGCCCCTTATCGGGATCATAGGTTGCATACGCGCCCTCACGCAAATCAGCTTCAGCCAAGTTAGCGTTCGCCATAATCGCACCACGCAGACAAGCACCCCGCAAATCTGCGCGCACCAAGCTCGCACCCTGAAAATTCGCTTTGCGAAGATCACAGGCAAAGAACACAGCATAATCCAAGACACAGTCAGACATGTTCGTTTCGACCATCACTGAGCCCGTGAAATCGGCATTCGACATATCTGCGCCACTCAGGCGCAACCCACTTAGATCGTAATGTTGGAGCACGGCACGCGCACCGTTCGCGCGCCCGTTTTTAAAGGCGGCGTGTCTGGCGATGATCTCATCAAGCTCGGCCTGATCGATCACATTCATCGCTTCTGAATTATCTTTGCTCATTGGATCTTGCGGGACAGGAAGGTATGGATCAAAGCGGCTATTTAACAGGTCGGAGCGGAAGGCACAACGTTCCATCACAGCGAACCAACAAAGCCCCCATAGCATCGGCAGGTCGTTCGCCAACGGTTTTGGGAAGAATGCATTCGACCCGATAGGTCGTTTGTGGCGCGCCACTTATCTTCTGCTCATAAACCTCAATTTTTTTGGGAACACAATTATTCATGCGCGCAACCTCCCGTGCATCCGATGGGGCCGCCCAAGAAGCCCCGACGAATGAAAGGAAACAGCACATACCAAAGGCACAAACCGCTACGCGCATGATGGGTCTTATAAGCGAAGAAACGTTAATAGCGTGTTACTGCCCCACATCATCCCCACGACTTTTCAAATTCGCGAGAACTTTTTGGTCGACCCGCACAGGGAAGACCTTACGCAAATAAAGATCGTACTGCTGGATGTAGTTATAACCCAACGCCTCCTGCAGATAATCTGAAACCTTAATCCGAGCAGAATCCGGCTTGTCAGGATTCACAGGGACGATTTCTGACATCCGAAGGATATAGTGGCGATCTCCACCATCCGCTGTTGTGACATCGCCCCTCTTCATTTTAAGGACATCATTCATCGCGGAAGGAGGAATTGCCTTGTCAGAATCCTCAAGGATAGAAATCGGTTTTGACAAACGCACCTCAACGCCTTCTCGAAGGGCGAGGCTTGACGCTTTAGCCCCTTCGCGCAAACTCTTTGCCATATCTTCAGCAACGGCAATTGCCCTCTCTTTTCTTTTCTCCTTAAGCCACGCCTCCTTCAGGCGAGGCTCGACCTCTTGAAAGGAAAGGGGATGGCTTGGCGTAACCTGATCTACGCGAACTGCATAGTAACGCCCCTGACCGTCGTCAAGAACCTGGCTCGTCTCACCGTTGCCTGTTTCAAAGGCTGCTTGTAAGAGGATTTCTTTTGCAGGCAAATCTTTGACTTCCTTGCCCACAGGATCACGGCCATCGCGATCAAGTGCCACTATACGAGTCAGTCGAAGTTTAAGCGTATCGGCAATTTCTTCAAGATTCTGCCCTCCTGCCAACGCGTCATCCCACTGATTGATCACACGGGCCACATTATCGCCTAACCTTTCATCCCGCAGTGTGGCCATCAACGACTCGCGAAGCTCTGTAAGCGGAGGAAGGCCTCCTTTGTCAACAGATTGAAGCTCGACCACATGCCAGCCCAGCGAGCTTTTCAACGCACCAGAAACCTGACCTTTCTCTAAAGAGAAAAGAGAGGTGTAAAGATCCGGCAGCACCGTCTTCTCCGTAATTTTTTTCATCGTGATGGGCGTAAGGCCCTTGGCTTTCGCCGCTTTGGCAAGGCCGCCAACTTTTTGTGCGTCCTCGGCCAAGCTTTTTGCCTTTTCCTCGTCCTGCAGGACAACTTGAACAAAGTCGCGAGCCTCAGGCTGCATTAAAGAATCTTTGCGCGCTTCATAAGCGGCCTTCAGATCTTCATCGCTGATCACAAGATCTTTTTTCAATGACTCGGCCTCGAAAACTGCAACCGTAACCTGTCTAAACTCTGGCGCAACAAAGGCAGCCTCATGCGCAGCATGATAAGCTTTCAAGGTTTCTTCATCAGGTTCTTTGATGTCTTTGATGCTGTCATGCGCAAGCGTTACGACTTCCAGCAACCGCTTTGCGCCACGCGCTTGATAAAGCGAATCGACAGCAATCTTTGGGGCATGGGCTCCGAGCATGAGGGAGCTTATAAGAACTTCACGCGCTGTTTGCCGTTCTTCATGATCAAGGAACATGCGCTCGGTAACACCCATCTTTCCGAGAATACGATGCCACAATTGCGCATTAAAATTGCCCTTTTCATCGCGGAGCTCCGGCTGGCGCAGCAGCTTATCAAGAATAATGTGATCCCCAACAACCAAGCCGACACGCCGCGCTTCTTGATCGAAGAGGTACTCCTGTATCATGTTGGTCAAAGACCGATCCAGAAGGCCCATCTTGCGCGCCATCTCCGCTGTCAGATCAGGCCCAAACGACTCCCTTGCTTTGGCAAAATCCATCTGAAACCGCTGCTCAAGCGCCTGCGCCTGAACCGAAACGCGCCCAATGCGAGCCACTTCTCGCTGGTTGGGGTTGCCCCGAAACATATCGCCAATACCCCAAATCGCGAAACTCACGACAAGAAGGATCATAAGGCTTTTAAAAACCCATGATTTAGCCATTTCACGCATAGATTGAAGCATGGAGAGGTTCCTATATTATTTCAGACAAGCAAAAGGCGACAAACACCGATTCCCGATTGCCGCAACCCATGATAAGAGTCTATCATCGCCACGGCAACAGACTAAAGGACAGGGTACCCCATCATGGCAAAAAGACGCAAACTTATTGTCGGTAACTGGAAAATGAATGGCCGACTGACTTCTGGCCTTAATCTGGCTCGGGATATAGCCGCACGAGCTACCGAGGTTCAGCCTCTGGCCTGTGATGTTGTGCTTTGCCCGCCATCAACCCTTATCTGGCCAATTGCCGAAGCGTTGCTTGGCACCCCCGTTTTTGTTGGAGCACAAGACTGCCACTACGCCAATCATGGCGCTTATACTGGCGATATCAGTGCGGGAATGATTTCCGATCTTGGGGCGCGGTATGTGATTATCGGTCATTCTGAACGTCGGGCCAGTTATGGTGAAACAGGCGAAATTCTGTCTAAAAAAATCGCAGCCGCCCAACTGGCGGGCCTTACAACCATCCTTTGCATAGGGGAAACCCTCGAACAGAGGGCCAGCGGCGCGACGGATACCGCCATCGTTCAACAGCTTTCGGAAGCGTTGCCAAACAAATTCCACGCCTCCCAGCTTGTCATCGCCTATGAACCCGTTTGGGCCATTGGGTCGGGAGAAACCCCTGAAGTCGATGAGATTCAAGGGATTCACCGTCTGATCCGCCGTTCACTTGGCGCAACAGGCGAGACCGTTCAGGTGCTTTATGGAGGCTCTGTCACCCCCGGCAACGCAGCTCAAATTCTTGAAAACAAAGATGTTGATGGCGTGCTTGTCGGCGGCGCGAGCCTCAGCAGCGACGGGTTCTGGGCTATTGTCGAGCCTGTGCGGTAAATCTCACCTGCAACTATTATTCAAAATAAACTTGCATTGCGCAGGCGCGAATACTATAAGCCGCTGCGTACCGCCCCTCTTGGGGTGGTGCCTGTCCGAGACTGCCGGTCCCTCGATAGAGGGTTAAAGTGCCAGCATAGACAGGTCGGTGCCCAAGCGCCCCAAGCATAACCCGCCATCTTTGGCACAGTTATGCGCGCTTGATTTGCCGCCTTTCTTCCCCCTCGGACATGACAAGATACGATCGGACCAGGTGCCACGCCCGTTTGCGTTGCGTCCTGCCCCGAACCCAAAACGAATGTTTTGTGAAGGAGAGACCATGAGTGAGAATCGCAAAGCCAAAGAGCAGCTCGTCGCCGCTTTTGGCAGTGAGATCAAGGAGGCCAAGCTGGTCGTCGTTGTCCAGCAAAACGGCCTGAACGCCGATCAGACTCTGGAATTCCGCCGCTCCTCGCGCGCGGCTGGCGTCCAGACGAAGGTGTTCAAAAACACGCTGGCCAAACGCGCCATCGAAGGCACGGACCTGGCTGGCCTTGAACCCTATATGAAGGGGCCGACCGCGCTCCTTTATTCAAGCGATCCGGTTGCCGCCGCCAAGGTTGCCGCCGATTTCGCGAAGAAAAACGACAAGCTGAAAGTTATCGCCGCCGCGATGGGCAACCAGATTCTGGATGCCAAGGGCACGATGGCTTTGGCAACCTTGCCGTCGCTGGACGAACTACGCGGCAAGCTGGTCGGATTGCTTCAGGCCCCGGCGACCAAGATCGCCTGTGTGCTTCAGGCCCCGGCTGGACAGGTCGCTCGCGTCCTTTCTGCCTACAGCAAGAAGGCTGCGTAACCCCATGCCGGCCAAAGCCGGATAACAAACTTAGACGTTCAACAAAGGAGAGTAACTATGGCTAATCTTGAAAAAATCGCTGAAGAATTGTCGGCCTTGACCGTTTTGGAAGCTGCTGAGCTGTCCAAGATGCTTGAAGAAAAGTGGGGCGTGAGCGCCGCGGCGCCTGTCGCCGTCGCCGCCGCCGCTGGTGGGGCTCCTGCCGCCGCCGCCGAAGAGCAGACGGAGTTCGAAGTTGTCTTGGCCGCCGCTGGCGACAAGAAGATCGACGTCATCAAGGAAGTCCGCGCCATCACGGGCCTCGGCCTGAAGGAAGCCAAGGATCTGGTCGAAGGCGCACCGAAGAGCCTGAAGGAAGGCGTTTCCAAGGCCGATGCCGAAAAGATGAAGAAGCAGCTTGAAGCCGCCGGCGCGAAGGTGGAATTGAAGTAATTCTTCTAAACTATAAAGTTTACATGCTCAGAGCGGCATAACAGGTAGAAAACAAAAGAAAATAAATGGGACCCCCGCCTTCGCGGGGGTGACGGGGCGGGGATAACCCAAACACCAACTCGTCATGCCCGCGCAGGCGGGCATCCCATTTTTTCTTTTCTCTATGTCAAATGCTGCTCTTGAAATGGAAGAAATATAGTTAAAAAGGCGGGGGCCAAACCCCCGCCTTTTTTGTTGCCTTACGAGGACGGAATGAATATTCATGTGTGACGTTTTTTTAAAGCCATCACAACACGCACGAACGCGACATTGGGGGAAATTATGTGGAACACCACACAAGAATACGAAGCTTGGTCCTCGGTAGTTTATGCCCCCTTCACCTTTCCTGCTTCACAGCATCAGGAAACAACAATCAGAAACCTATTTGACAATCAGAAAATTATCTGCCTTCACGCGAAAGAACCGCAGGATAACTCTACGACATTAGCGGGATGCTACCGCATACGTCTCACCCAAGACGCCGAAGGAGAGCCCTCTGAAACCGTTATATGCATGTCCCATCTTGGAACCAAAGCATGGCTGTCAACCGAGATACAAAACGTATTTATGTCCAGCTTGGCTAAAAACGCAAAGCACCATACGATTCCAGAAATAAAAGAGCTTCCATCGGGTAAACAAAGCGAAGTATTTGTCATTCCGAACACCACAAAAGTTCTCGTTGCACGAACATATCCCACCATTTCTTCCCGCCCCCTTTATGCGCAAGAGAAGGATCTTACCGCGCTTGGCCGTGCGATAGGCGAGTGGGATGTTATGCTTGACAATACGAAGGACGGGAAAGGTTTGATCGATGATTTAAGTGTATTTGACGAACCAAGTAGTGAATACAAAGGTGCCGATTTTATCTTGGATTATCCCGAAGCATTAAACCGCGCCACGGGTGAAGTTCCCGATGCGGTCTTCAATGCCATCCGTGGATGTGCATCCGTACACATTGCTCGCACAACAAAACAAAGAAAACTCTTTGAAACAGCCGCACATAACATCACGATGGCGAATGTAAGCATTGAGTTGAACGGCCATAAGATTATCTTCAATCGCCCCGACCAAGTCTTTGCCGCGCCAGCCAAAACGACCCTTGGTCTTGCCGCCGCACACATTGTGACCATGGCTGCGGACAGCAAACAAACCATGCGAAGAGTGCCAACAGCCGCTTACGAAAAGGCCTTTTGGCTTGCGAATGGGTATAACGAAGTTGTTCCCCTTAACAAGCGCATTGACGAACATGATCTGAGCAACTTGGCCGTAAGAGCCATCTGCTTTACCGAGATTTTTGGAAAGATGGGCAACCCGGCATTTGTTGGTTCCCTTCCCAAAAACAGACGGGGCACCCCGCCCCTGCGCGAGACCTGCACCAAAATCGCCTATGTTCAGAAGTTCTACAAGGCTGCCTTTGGGGGATAGACGTAGAATAGTCGTTATTGATCCTTTTAGAAGGCATTTCGTATTAGATTGCCCCGACATCGTCACCCCGGGATACTTTCTTTTCGCTGACTTCTAAGGAAGCGAAAGAAAATTGAACCGGGGCCCAGATGAAGCTCTGTTTTTGAAGTCAACCAAAACAAGCCCCGTCATTGCGAGGAGCTCTTGCGACGAAGCAATCCATGGCGCGAAAGAAACCGATAAGGCAGTGTTTCCGGCACATAAGATGGATTGCCGCGTCAGCCCTTCGGGCTTCCTCGCAATGACGGGTTCTATTTGGCGGCAAAAGAAAATTGAACCGGGGCCCAGATGAAGGGTTGGTGAACACATCATCCAAAAACTTCCGTCATCGCGAGGGGGCGAAGCCCCCGTGGCGATCCATGGACCGTTTGGGCCCGATAAGGCAGTGTTTCCGGCACATAAGATGGATTGCCGCGTCAGCC
>CAYZXV010000022.1:0-10800 GCA_964482525.1 uncultured Rhodospirillaceae bacterium
AAATCGCCGATGGATAATCTGGAATTATAGGCTTGAGAGATCTTTGAGTTCAGATCCTTAATTTGATCGAGGTAAGAGTTCAAATCAGCAAGGGTGCTTTCAACTTCCGCCTTGCATTGACGGTCAAGAGCTTCAACTTCTCCGGAGATGCGCTTCAATTCATCGGTAAAAGTGACCGCGTCTTGCACGACCTGACGGCTGTTGACAAGACTTTCGGGCGCGCTATCTAAAACTTTCCACGCATTTACGAAGTCTGACAAAGATTTTAAAAGAGGCGGGTTGTCGCTGCCGCTGATGCCAAGAAGGTCTTGAACCTGTTGAAGGTAATTGTCCTGTTTGGTGCGTAGGCCATCGCTTGTGGTCGCTTTGGTTAGTGTGGTGAAAAGGGCTTGATCCTGAGCTCGCTCGAAGCCGTTGACCTGAACGCCGCCGCTTACGACACCAAGCGATGCGGATGTCGTTACCACACGCTTGGTGCTGTACCCTTCTGTTGAAGCATTCGAGATATTGTTCGTCGTCATCTCGAGCATGGTCGAGGCGGCGCGAATGCCCGAGAGCGAAATAGTCAAGGATGAAGCCAACGACATGGGCTAACCTTTCTTGTTACAACGCTGGCCTAACCTACCGGATGATGTTGATGGCTTCTTGCATCATGTTGTTGGTGGTTGTGATGGTTTTTGCGTTGGCGGAATACACCTGCTGCGCTTGGATCAGCTTTGTGAACTCTTCCGCGATGTCGACGTTTGACCCTTCGAGAGCGTTCCCGATAATCGTTCCCGCACCGTTGGTTCCGGGCGCGCTATACCGGGCTGAGCCGGAGGCCAGCGTTTGCTCAAAGGCACCACCAGAGACGCGTTGCAACTTGTCTTGCGCGAAGAATTGAACCACGGGTATCTGGGAAATGGTGCGTGTACGCCCGTTGTCATAGTTAAGGGCAACATAGCCATTTTCGTCGATGGAAAGGCTCTGGAACGAACCGCGCGGAATACCGTTCTGGTCAAAGGTTGTAACCGACACGGCCGAGTCGTCGAACTGCGTGACGCCCTTTGACACGTCATAGGTACCGAAATCAACCACGATGGTCTGGCTGCCTGCCCCATCGAAATCGAGACTAAAGCTCACCTCAACCTTGTTCTCGGCTAAAGCCGAGTTATCGATCACCGTATAGTTGGGCGCGTTAGCTCCCCCTGTAAGATCATTCGTATCTGGAAGGGTAAGTGTAGCGGGGTCAAGGTTGCTTGTCCCGTTTGCCGCCATGCTGACAAGGGCAGAGGTGCCATTGACGGCAGCGCGCATGTTGGCCCACACATCGTTGGTGCCACCACCCGTGTTGGCGATGTTATCATAGGTTTCTGTTACTGTGCCATTCGTAATGGTAAGCATATAGGTGCCGACATTTGTCCCATCGTCGATGGTATAGGAGATGTTATTGCCTGCCGCGCCGATGGACAGGGCTGTCATTGAAAACGCGTTAGCCAGTGTATCAGTAGCGGCAGCAGCGGGACCTGCGGGTGTAATGCTATCGATCGTACCGGCATTAGCTGCATCATTGAACACGAAGGGAAGTGTGGCGTCGTAATCAGAAAAAGATGGCGGTGCGCCACCGTCCGAAACTGCATCAGGAACAACAATATGCAAGGACCAATTACTGGTGGCCGTTTTGGTCCAGGTGAACGTCATGTCGTGTGCGCCGCCGAGTGAGTCATAAACCTGAATGGTCGAAGGCGATGACGAGAAGTTGATGGCCGAGCTTGATGGCAAGTTCGCGGCATAGTCGACTTGCGAGGTGCCGACCGGGTTGTCGAGCAATTCGGATAGGCGGATTGGATCAGCGGAAGACGTATCGACAATGCCATCTGTTCCGACGGCATATCCTGTCAGATAGTAACCGCCCCCATTGACGAGGAATCCGTTTTTGTCGAGGTTGAAATCGCCTGCGCGCGTGAAGTAGGTCGTATTGCCGAAGGTGGTTAGGCCGTTTGATCCGACCACAGCAGGCCGGACCGGGAAGAACCCTTGCCCCGAAATGGCAAGCGCGGTCGCGCTTGACGATTGGACAAGGTTGCCTTGTTCGCCGTTGGTGTAATATGGCGTGGCGCGGACACCGCCAGGATCGTTCGCAAATTGGTTGGATTGGGTAACCAGCGACTCAAACCGTGTCGTGATGCCTTTGAAGCCTGTTGTTTGCGAGTTGGCAAGGTTATCGGAGATGTTGCCGATCGAGGCAGATTGGGCAGAAAGACCGCCGACCGCGACTTGCATGGCTGCGTAAAGAGACATAAGGGTACCTCTCAATGGGTCAAATTTGGTACGCACCTCTGGTGCGCAAAGAGTTCGAGAGGTATGGAGCAAGAGTCATGCCAACACATATCATTCTGAAAAAATGAAATATTTTCTATGAAGATGGGTAAAGACTCTAGGAGAAATTTGCCGGGTCGGCTTGGTTAGTTATGGCATAGCCTTGATATTTGGTCAGGCCCATGGCCTCGCCTTGTGCGAGGGCTGTTACGTTACCGCAACGTCCGAAAATTAGTGTTTCGGTGGGAAGATGACCGATAAGGGCGCGCAACGAAGGATCTGCATAACGGGCAAGGTGCTCTGCGCCCGCATCTAGTTTTATATAGTCGAAATCAAACGCTTCGAACCGTACAAAGCGGAGCATGTCGGGGGTGACATTGTCCACGGCGATGCGATAGCGGTTCTCGCGCAAGGTTGAAAGCACACCAAGCGTTTGATCAAAATCCTGTAAAAGATCGCCACAGTGAATCTCGAAAACAATCCGGTCTCGTTGGGCAAGCGGCGTGACGTGGGTAAAGGCGGCAAAGGTGGACCCCAGCACGGAAGCCACGGAGATATTGAGCCCGATAACCCTGGGGGCGGCAGTTTTTTCCTCGTTTAAGCAAAAAGTCAGCAGATGGTGATCCAGAATTTGACAAAGATCGAGGAAAAGATGCTTGGGCGCCGTGGGGTCGGTATGTGGAAAAAAGCGGGCGCGCAGTGCGTCAAGAGAAATGGTTCGCTCGGTGTAAAGGAGTTCCCAATGTCCCTGCGCCCGTTTTTCATAAATTCCTTGTTCATGCACGAAGGCGGTCAGGTCGATGCGTGCAAGGCATTGCTCAATTTGATTGAGGCTCCAGGGGGTGAGGGGGCCTCGCGCCCGTTCGCTTTGCAGGGCTTGCTCAGCTTCTTGCTGCGGGCTTCCCAGAGATTGTTCGCGCGCGCGCGCGATATAACCATCAATACAGGCACGGAGCGCCTCGTAATCTTGGGGCAGGTAATATGTGGTCGCCATGTCGTTGGGCAGGGGATCTTTTGCGCAGGCGGCCTGAATCTGGGACCAAAAAGGCGCAGGATCTGGGAACCTTGGCCACAAAAGGACCACATCGCCATTTGAAAGGGGAGCAAGGGTGCCGTTTTGTGGTGTTAAAAGGGTAGCTAGGTTCTGATGGGTTTGCTGACAACGCGTTGAACATTCCGCTACGGATTCATGGGGAGCCCCCATGCGGCTCAGGCGCACTAAAGCGATAAAGGTGGCGGTTCCCATGCGCCGCAGTCGGCGCATGCGCAGGATCAGGTCCTGTTCATGCACCATTGGGGCCGCCATGGCGGCTTGGCTGTCTTCTGTGTCCCAAAGTCTCATGGGCTCTATCCATAGCATGAAAGGGGGCGGGGCAGCCTAAAAATGTTGCCGATATGCCAATTTCTGCCCAAAAATCGTATAAAAGCTGTTGAAAATATAAAGAAATGCTTTTTTTAAGGGGTGGTCTTGTGGCATAGTCCGCCCCGATGAAATCACCCAAACCAATCATTTGCGCTTCGTCCACTTTGTGGCGGGGCTTTGTATTGCCAGTGGTAAAATAAAAACAGGAGTTATTGAACATGATATCACCCGAAACCTTCGTCCCCAATATCGCAATTCTCGTCGCAAACGGTTTCGACGAGAGTCATATTACGGCTGTGCAGCGCGCCATGACCAAAGCGGGCATAAGCTATAAAATCGTCGCGCCAGAGCAGGGACTTGTGAACGGTTGGCAGGGTAACGGTTGGGGTCATTATTTTACGGTGGATACGTCGATCTCAACGGCCATGGGGTCGGACTTCGATTTGCTTATTCTTGCAGGCGGCGAACGCGGTGTTACGAAATTGAAGAGCATCGCGCATGCGCGTCGCATCGTGAACCATTTCCTTGAAGCGGAGAAACCCATCGCAGCCATTGGCGCAGGCGTCGAGTTGTTGGCTCTTTCGCCCAAGAGTCTAGGCCTCACCGTTTCTGCGCCGGGCGCGGCCAGCGAGGCACTTCAGGCGGCTGGGCTCATTTGTGCTGAGGAAGATATGACCGTGAGTGGCGTGATTGTCACCTCGGATGGGCAGGATGTTGACGCGTGGACGCAGGCGGTGATGACGCTCGCGGAAAACTGCTCCGCGCCAGAGGAAAACGAAGCTCAGGCGGCATAAAAACCTTTCTTTTCAAAGTGATAAACTTCTCGCTGGACGGCAGGAAAGGTTTAACTTTCGCGCTGTTTCCGGATAAAATGCGTGCGCGTATTTTTATCACAAAAGGATTTTTTCATGAAGACTTTTACAAAAGCGGTTGGTTTTGGTCTTTCTCTGCTGCTCGTCGGTGGTTGTGCCGCGCCCAAAAAGAACACGAGTAACGGCACGGAACCTGCGGGCGATCCAGATATCTTGCGGGCAGCAAGCAAAGCTGCCGCCTTGATCACGCGGGGGCAGTGTGGCCCGGCCCAAAAGGCGATGATGGATTTGTTCGATGCCCAGGAAGCTGGCGCGTTACCCATGGCGTTTGGCGCCCTATGGGGAGTCCTTTCAAAAAAGCCGGATGTTGGGCCTGTCTTGGCATATTTGGATGATATGAAAACGACGAACCTGATTGCGTCCGGTTACCTTCATAAATGTGCCGATGCTATGCCCATGGCGCAGCCGACAGGTTATTGGCCTGGTATTGCCGAGGCTGATAAGGAGGTCGCAGCCGCCTTAGCCCGAAATCAATGCTTAACGGCCAAAAACAGATGGGGCCAAGCGTCAGAGGTTTTTCGCAACGGGTTTCTTGAGGAACCACGGGCGGTTTTTCTTTCCGTCCGCACGGCACAGGACGCCGCGAACGCGCGTGAAAATCTCAAAATCTTTAACGAGCATCTCAGTCTTTATGGCCGGATGGTGTATCAGTGTGGGCGTTAAGAACCGCTTGCGCAAACGCCACAACGCTATCGCGCAGGGCAGTAAGGTCATAGCCGCCTTCTAATGTTGCGAGCATGCGTCCGGCGCAGCAGCCATTTGCAATCGTTTTAATCTCGCGACCCAGCCACGCGTAGTCTTCTTCTGACCATAGAAGGTTTGCGAGCGGATCGTCGCGATGTGCATCGAACCCGGCGGAGACCAGAATAAGATCCGGCGCAAAAGCACGAAGGCGCGGGAAGGCGCGTTCCTCAAAGGCTCGGCGCATGAGGGCGCCGTCTGTGTTCGCGGGAAGGGGTATATTCACGATGGTGCCATGCGCGCCAGTCTCACTCTCGCGCCCCGAATGCGGATACAGGGGCGATTGGTGCGAGGATATGAACAAAACGCGCGGATCGTCCCAGAAGATGTCTTGAGTTCCATTCCCGTGATGCACATCGAAATCTACGATAGCAACACGCCGAACGTTCGGGTTCTTTAATGCCTGTCGTGCGGCAATCGCCACATTGTTAAATAGGCAAAACCCGCCTGGCCTTGTGCGTGTGGCGTGGTGCCCCGGTGGGCGAACAGCGCAGAAGACAAACGATGCTTCGCCGCTCAGCAAGGCCTCCACCCCAGCTATGGCTGCCCCAACCGCGCGAAGGGCGGCTTCGCCAGAGGCAGGTGAAATAATGGTATCGCCGTCAAGGGCGGCAAGGTCTTCACGCGGAATGGCGGTCCGAACAGCTTCGATCATGGTTGGATCATGCGCAAGGGTCAGGGGTTCTCGTGGCGCTATGGGGGCGTCTCGGCGAGGCATGATTTTTTCTAAGGCAGAAACAACAACTCCAAGCCGGGCGGGTGATTCCGGGTGCCCTTCGCCTGTGTCATGGGCGGTACAGACGGGGTGAGTCATGAAAAAAGAGGACATAGGCGTTCTCCTTTTTGATAAAGCGTTCGTTTTTTGTGTATGACGCGCCTTATTGTTACCTTACCTTTATGGCAAGGACCTAAACAATAAAAAACCCCGCCAGTGATGGCGGGGTTTTTGTTTTGGTCTAATCCGCGTTATTTACGCACGGCTTTTCGCAAGATCGGCCAGTTGACGTTGCAGGTTCGCAATCTTTTGCTGCATATCGTCGGCATCGCTGGCTGTGCTTGACGTGAGATTCGACACGTTCGGCATCGGCGTGTTCTGCGTCTCGGTGCGGGGCTTCAGGCTTGTAACCGAAGCCGTAGGCTTCGAGGTGTTGGTGTCAACGCTTGAGGTTACCCTTATATTCGTGTTGCTGTTGTTCGATGTATTGCTTGACGCAGGGCTGGCCGCCGCGTTTGAGGACGCGTTGGCGTTTGTCGCGTTCGTTGACGACAGTGAGCAGCTTTGGTTGGACGAAGACGAGGCTGTTGACGAAGGCTGCGAAACCGCACTGTTTGCCTTTGAGTTTGGCGAAGCCGACGTGTTCATCAAATTGTTGCCAAGGCCAAGCCCGAACGGGGAGAAGAGGCGCATGGTATTCTCGAACATCGAGAGATTCTGCTTGCTCATTTCCTCAAGCGTGGTGCCAAAGGGGAACATGTTGCCAAACGAGGTCTTGAAATAGTCCTGAATCTTGTCTTGGTTGCCGGTCAGGACTTCCATGCTGTGTTCAAGGTATTTAGGCACCATCCACTGCAGGTTGTTGCCATAAAAGCCAATCAATTGGCGCAGGAAATTAATGGGCAATAGGTTCTGTTGCCCGGTTTTATTTTCCTCTTCCATGATGATTTGGGTCAGGACGGAGCGGGTGATATCCTCGCTGGTCTTGGCGTCATAGACGTTGAAGTCTTCGCCCTTCTTCACCATGACGGACAGGTCTTCCAGCGTGACATAGGTGCTGGTGGCCGTGTTGTACAGGCGGCGATTCGCGTACTTTTTGATGGTGACGGGCTGCTTTGACGTTTTGTCGCTCATGATAAGGTTCCCACAAAACAAAGGTGATAAAAGCGCAAGATCCATAACGGACCAAGAAGACCTCGCGCCGGAGGAGAGGACTACTGACATCCGATTTTGGACATTTTAACCAAAAAGACAAGCCATTTCCGTCTTGCGTTGAAAGTTTTTTACAAAGTGGCATAATAGACTCTCTTTCTCTTTGTTTTTCCTGCATCCCGTGCAAAGGGGGTTCCCATGACACCCACGGACGATCAAGACGCGCCGCGCCAAGATTGGACCAAATTGGCCAAGGACGCGCTCGACATCTGGCAAAGCCATTTGACGGCCCTTGCCTCGGATGAAAAGGCCAAGGACGATCTGGCCAAGATGATGGCCCCCATGACCCAGATGGCAGGGCAGTGGGCGAACGTGATGCAAAAAAGTTTTCAGGATTTGATGACGACTGGCACGTCGGATTCTTCGACGATGGCATCGCCACCACCCCCTTCCTCCAGTTCGGACGCCACCTCCCATGCCCCTGAACCCGACGCCGCCGTTTCCGATCCCGCCCTTTCCGTTGAACCAGCCGGAGTCCAAGACTTTGTCCCCGATCAACCCGTCCCAGCCCCTGTGGCCCCAGCGAGCCCAAGCGGGCGGTCCGCTTCTGCCGATGGCCCTAGGGATTTGGCTGAGCTTGCCGGCCGTTTGGCCGAACTTGAGCGTGAGTTGGACTCGCTGCGCCCCCGCACCAAACGCGCTGGGGGAGATCGCACAGCAGCTACCCCCCTATCTGACGACGGCGCTTCGGCACTTCGTACAGCCGGCGATGGTGACTCCGGCGATGTTGGAGATGTTCAGCGCGTGGCTGGCACCCATCCGGGCTAAACTGCCTCAGGATTTGACGCCGGAAGAGTCGGCGGCCTTTCAAACCGCGCTGACACAGGAAGCGTTGCGCCGTTTCGGCCTTTTTCTTCAGGGTGTGCGCCACTATCAAGACAGCCCCGTTCACCGCGAAGCGCCATCAGAGGTTACCGCCGTTTGGAGCCTTGGGAGCACGCGGCTAATCGATTATGCGCCAGGATCTTCGGGACGAATTGTGCTGGTCGTCCCCTCGCTTATCAACCGCTATGACATTCTCGATCTTGAGGCTGACCATTCCTTCCTCCGTGCGTTGGCGCAAAGCGGCTTGCGTCCCCTTGTGGTCGATTGGGGCCGTCCCGACGCGGAGGAAAGTGCCTTCACCATCGCGGATTATGTGTTGCAGCGTCTGGAGCCCGCGCTCGCTTTTGTGCGCGATTTGGCGCAAGGGTGTCCGGTCTCAGTGCTCGGCTATTGCATGGGGGGCTTACTCGCGCTCGCGCTGGCCCTGCGGCAGGAAGGCAAAGGGTTCATCGACCGTCTCGCGCTGATCGCGACGCCGTGGGACTTTGCGGCCAAGGGGGTTGGGGGCATACCGCCGTACAACAGTTTTGGGGGGCGGCTGTTTTCGCAAATGGCGCATCAGTGGCAACCCTGTATCGATGCGCTTGGTTATGTCCCTGCGCCGTTTCTTCAGGCGATGTTTACGGCGTATCAACCTCTGCAAATCCTCGAAAAATACATGGCGCATGGCCATGTGTCTGCCGATGATCCGGCGGCGCGGCGTTTTGTCCTGACGGAAGATTGGCTCACCGGTGGCGTGCCGCTCGCCAAGGCGGTGGCGCAGGAATGCCTGAAAGATTGGTATGAAACCAATGCTACGGCGTCGTTGAGTTGGCGTGTGGGTGATACGCTGATCGATCCGCGGCTGGTGACGATCCCAACCTATTTGTTGGTTCCGCAAAAAGACCGCATTGTGCCGCCGGAAAGCGCGCGGCCTTTGGCCGCGCTTATCCCAAAGGCGCAGCTTCACGAGCCGCCCATGGGCCATATCGGCGTAATGAGCAGCCCGGCTGCCGCGCAAAACGTCTGGCCCGCTTTGGCCGCGTGGTTGAAAGCGTAGTCACAAGGTTGACGCGTCCATGTGCTTTTCTATCAGAGCGAAGAACCGGCGGCCCAACCGCTGGACCACGCCCATTGGAAGTTATAACCGCCGAGCCAACCCGTGACATCAAGGGCCTCACCAATGATATAAAGCCCGGGAACTTTTTTTGCTTCCATGGTTTTAGAGGAAAGCTCGCGGGTAGAAATCCCGCCGCGCGTTACTTCGGCCTTGGCGTAGCCTTCAGTGCTGCTTGGGACAACGACCCATTTATTTAAGGTGGCGGCGATGTCTTTTAGTTTTTTATTCGGAAGCTCGCCGATTGGCGCAGAGGGCCAAGACTTTGCAAGGTTTTGCGCCAGACGTTGGGGGAGAACTTCGCCCAAAATGGTTTTCAGCGTCGCCTTGGGGCGTTCGTTTTTACGCGCAATCAAAAAGGCCTCTGCGTCGAGGTCGGGCAGAAGGTTGATTGTGATCGCTTCACCCTCGCGCCAGACAGAAGAGATTTGCAGGATCGCGGGGCCGGAAAGACCGCGATGGGTGAACAGCATATCGTCGCGAAACGTAATCTTGCCGCAGGTGATGCGCACGCCCAGCGAAAGGCCACTCAGCTCGCGCATCATGGCCAGCGTTGGCCCTTCAAAAACGAAGGGAACAAGGGCGGGGCGCGTGGCTGTGACGGCAAGGCCAAAACGTTTGGCGAGTTGGTGGCTCAGACCGCTGGCTCCCATCTTAGGGATGGACAACCCGCCCGTGGCGAGGACGAGTGTGCGTGCCTGAAACACATCTTGGCGCGTTTGAACGATAAAGCCTTCGTCCTTGCGCACATCGATTATCTCTTGGTTTAGTCGAATTTCGACACCGGCAGTGCGGCATTCCGCCTCTAGCATCGCCACAAGATCTTTTGCCGAATGATCGCAAAACAACTGGCCGAGCGCTTTTTCGTGATAGGGGATCTTATGTTTCTCAAGAAGTGCGAGAAAATCCTGCGGTGTAAAGCCGCTCAGCGCCGAGCGGCAAAAGGCCGGATTTTCGGAATAATAGCGATCAGGTCCGCAGGCGAGATTGGTAAAGTTACACCGCCCACCGCCAGAGATAAGGATTTTTGAGCCCACCTGCTTCGCATGATCGAGAAGCAGGACCTTGCGCCCCCTCTGTCCTGCGCGCATTGCACACATCAGACCGGCGGCACCGGCGCCAAGGATAAGGGCATCATAAGTGGACATCATTAGACCTTTTGTACCATCATAGACCTATGCCTCTCATCCGTCATTCCGGGGAAATTTTCTTTTTCGGATTGCGACAGCAAGACGAAAGAAAATTGAACCCAGAATCCCATGTGTTGATGTAGGTTCGAAAACAAATGGGATTCCGCATCTTCGTGCTCGGCTGACGCCTCGCGCTTCGTGCGGAATGACAGGGAAGGGATTGTGTGCCATCTTCTTTTAGCCCTCGGATAGCGTTAATTGCCCCAATCTTACGTTTTTTCTTGTGGTTTGTCTTGGGTTTTAAGATAGTGCGATCTGCTCCGGGGTTTATCCTCTTTAATTACTGACCGCCACGCCCATGCGATTGAAAATTTCACTGCCACTGTTTTTGGCTCAGTTCATCAAGTTCGGCCTTGTCGGGACGCTGGGCTTTCTTGTCGATACGGCGGTGCTGTATGGTTGTATGGAGGTTGGGGCAGGGCCATATGGCGGTCGTGCCATTTCCTTTGTCGTGGCGGCCACGGTGACCTGGTTTTGTAACCGTCATT
>CAYZXV010000022.1:10900-12158 GCA_964482525.1 uncultured Rhodospirillaceae bacterium
CGTGCCATTTCCTTTGTCGTGGCGGCCACGGTGACCTGGTTTTGTAACCGTCATTTCACATTCAAAGACCGCAAAGGCCGCGAGTCCGCGCGTAAACAATGGGCGAAGTTCTTCGTCGTGGCGATGGGGGGTTTTTGCTTTAACTATGGAACCTATGCGGCGCTTATCGCCTGTGTGCCGCTTGTTGCGATGTATCCTGTGTTGGGGGTTGCGGCTGGGTCGATTGCTGGTTTGTTCTTTAATTTCTTCACATCGAAGAAAGTCGTGTTTCGCTAATCCGTATTCACAAGCTTTTTCACCATCGGATGTACCGTGGTTCCGAATAGACCTACGGTCGCAGGCGACTCTTGGTACCCTAGGGACAAGTAAAAGCATCGCGCCGTGCCCGTGCTGGAAAGAATGCAGTGCGTAAGGCCATGTTTACGCGCCAGAGTTTCAAGCGCCGCAATCATCGCGCGGCTTATCCCTTGAAACCGGGCTTCTGGCGCGACATAGTTGTGACCAATCTCGCCGCGTATGGATACAGAACCAACGGCTAAAAGCGTACCGCTCTCTTCCGCAACTAAAAAGGTGCTTGCGGGATCGGCGATCCATGAAGCGAGCAGTTCTGGCGTCTTGCTGTCTGCCCATTTGGCAAGGATTTTCGCGTCGTTCTTGTGATCCTCTGTGCACAGTGCGCGAATGGAGCGTTGCAACAGGGCGGCGATTGCGGCGGCGTCTTTCGGGGTGGCCTTACGAAGGATCATGGCGTTTGCCCATCCTTAGGCTGCGGACGAAACGCGCGATGGCTTTTTGGGCGCGAATCCACAGGGTCGGTTGGGGGGTGACAATCAAGGCATACGGAACCTGTAAGTGATCGCTTACCACGTCGACCTTAAAACCTCTTCGGAAGAAAGGATTGGCTTCTTGTGTTTGGGTGTAGGCCTTAAAGATTGCGACGCCGTCAGAGGCAAGGACGTTATGAAGCCCCTTGGCGATGGCGCGAAAACAGGCGGCCCCGTCGTTGCCACCATCGAGGGCAGCGAGCGGGTCAAAACGAACGCGTTCAAGAGGAAGGACGGGGATATTTGCCGTCGGGACAGCAGGCGGATTTGCGATCACAACATCAAACCGTTCGTTAATGCCGCGTGTCCAGTTGTGTACGCGAAAGACCGCGCGCGAACCAAAACCGTTGTCTCGTGCATTTTGCCGTGCCAGCGCGCAGATCTGTTCATTGATATCTGTGCCAACGCCGGTCGCGCGGGGAAAGGCCTTCAGG
>CAYZXV010000023.1:0-11936 GCA_964482525.1 uncultured Rhodospirillaceae bacterium
GGGTCTTGATCCCGCAGCAGGCTATGAATATGCGGGCGGCACGTTTCTGGGGCGCGTGAGCCAATGGTTGAGACAAGGATAAACGTGTCAGAGCGCCCTGCCCTTTACCTGATCGGCGGACCAACGGCGTCAGGAAAAACGGCCGCTGCGCTTGATCTTGCGGCACAGGTGAACGGCGTTATCATCAATGCCGACGCGATGCAGGTCTATAAAGGCCTGCCCATTCTCACGGCACAACCTGCCCCCGAAGAACAAGCCAAAGCGCCGCATTCTCTGTTTGCGATCATAGAACCGTCAGAGCGGTTTTCCGTTGGCCATTGGCTCGTGCTGGCCCGCAAGGAAATCGACCAAGCAACACAGAATGGAAAAACACCCATTCTGGTCGGCGGCACGGGTCTTTATTTCTCAGCCCTTCTTGGCGGGCTCGCGGAGATCCCTACCATTCCTCAGGCCGAACATGAGGAAGCGGTTTCTCTTTACAATCACCTAGAACACGATGCGTTTCGCGCAGAGCTTGCGGTGCTTGATCCCATCAGTGCCTCCCAGATCAAACCCAATGACCGCCAGCGTCTGATCCGCGCCTATGAGGTCGTGCGTTCAACAGGCGCCCCTTTGTCTCACTGGCACGACAAAGGAAAAGCAACCTCTATCGAGCATACGCATACCGTTCACCGCCATCTGCTCCTCCCGGACAGAAAGAAACTCTACACCGCTTGCGATGCGCGGTTTCTCAGGATGGTTGAGCACGGCGCTTTGGACGAAGTCAAAGCCATCCTTTCCCTAAAACTTGATCCGGATTTGCCCGCGATGAAGATATTGGGTGTCCCTGAACTTGCCGCCTATCTGCGCGGTGAGTTGTCGCGCGAAGAGGCAATTACTAAGGCCCAGCAAGCCACCCGCAACTATGCCAAGCGGCAAATGACGTGGTTTCGGAACCAGTGGGATAACGCAACTATTGACAGATAAATGTGCGAGATTCTAACTTACTTCTGGCACGAGACATCGTGCCCGCGGGATTTGAACCTGAGCAGATTGCTGCCGCGTTATAGGGTCGAAACCCAGTGAGCACGGGCGGTTCTGTTCGCTTAGGATTTCGAAATACAAGGAAAAGACGCGAAGCTGTGGAGACCCCACTGCAAGCGGCTTTGACGATGGAGTTCGAAATCCTAAGCGAACCCTCTGGGCGCTGCAGAAAAATTGATCGGACGTCTTCAAAAATCTTGCCAGTATGTGCATACAGGCTGCGATTTTTTCATAGCCGAGTCATTTTTTCTGCTTGCGCAGAACCCCCGCGATCACTGGGTTTCGACCCTCACCAGCTAAAGCGCCACAGAACAAAGCTCTCCCCCTGTAAAAGGACGGCCTTTGCCATGTGGTTCACCCCATGAGCCTCATGGCGGGAGCGTGTGCGCATGCACCTTCCCTGCCTTGGGCCGCACAAAGGAAGGAGAGCACTATGCCCGTTATTGTTACCGCCCAAGACATTCATCCCTTTCTGCCTTCGCTTGGCGATCCGGCAGCCATTGCCCAGCAGCGGGCGCTTAAGCAGGACATCCGCCCCCTTCAGATTCTTATTTTGAACCTGATGGCCGACAAACAAGCAACCGAACGTCAACTGGCGCACTGGCTTGGTCACACACCGCTTCAGGTTCAACTGACATTCGCCGCAACGGACAGCTATATGAATGCGGTCCGTAATGGGCGAGAGACAAAAAACACGGACTCTGACCACCTTCATAAGTTTTATCGCGCATGGAGCGAGATTAAAGATGCCAAGTTCGATGGCCTCATTGTCACAGGCATTAACGCCCTTGAACCGCGCGTTGATATGGAAAGCTTCTGGCCAGAGGTGCAGTCCATTCTTGAATGGTCAAGAACCCATGTCTTTTCTTCGTTATTTCTTTGCTGGGGCGCGAAGGCGGCGCTCAAGCATTTCCACAATATCGACAGCCTTAAAGGCGAGAAAAAGACTTGGGGTCTGTTTGAACACCGGCTTCTTTCCGACAAGACTGGGGTCGCGTTTGGCCTCCCGGACCGCTTTATGGTCCCGGTATCGCGCTGGAAGAACCCGGACGAGAAAGCCATAATGACCAACACGCAGTTGGAGGTTATCGCTCATTCTGTAGAATCCGGCCCGAACGTCATCACCGAACCCGAAGTTGTGGGCGAAAGATTCTTTCCCCGTCGCCTGTACGTCCTTAACCACCCAGAATACGATACAGACACACTCAAGAACGAGTATGTCCGCGATGCAAAGGGACAAAAGGACGCCCCTCGTCCTGCCCATTATTTCCCTGATGACGACCCCATGGATGCGCCCCTGAACCAGTGGCGACATACGGGTTTTCTCTATACCAACTGGATTTCATTGGTATATGCCTTTACGCCCTATGAGATCGAAAAAGTACCTCAATCCATGTAAAACCGTGGGGAGAAAGCAAACTCCCCCATGGACAAGCGCCTGATTATTCGCAAATATAGACCCCTAACACCATAAAGGGGCCTTTCATGAAAACGCTTGCCGATATTCGCTCGACCTTTTTGAAATTCTATGAATCTCAAGGCCATACGGTCGTGGAGTCGTCCTCGCTCGTGCCGAACAACGACCCGACGTTGATGTTTACCAATTCCGGCATGGTCCAGTTCAAGAATGTCTTCACGGGCTCCGAAACACGGCCCTATAAACGCGCTACGACAGCTCAAAAATCCGTACGCGCGGGCGGTAAGCACAATGATCTTGAGAATGTGGGCTACACCGCGCGCCATCACACCTTTTTTGAAATGCTCGGCAACTTTTCATTCGGCGACTATTTTAAAGAAGACGCAATTAATTTTGCATGGACTTTGGTTACAAAGCATTTTGACCTGCCAAAGAATAAACTGCTCGTTACCGTCTATCACGACGATGACCAAGCCGCCGATCTGTGGAAGAAGATCGCGGGCTTTTCGGATGACAAGATTATCCGCATTCCCACCTCTGCCAACTTCTGGCGTATGGGCGATGTGGGGCCGTGTGGGCCGTGCTCGGAAATATTTATTGATCAAGGTGACAAGCTTCAAGGCGGCCCTCCGGGCTCGCCCGATGAAGACGGTGACCGCTTCCTTGAGTTCTGGAACCTCGTCTTCATGCAGTTTGAGGAAACCGTGGATGGCAAGCGCCAGCCGCTTCCCAAACCCTCCATCGATACCGGCATGGGGCTTGAACGCATCGCGGCCATTTTGCAGGGCGTGACATCGAACTATGACATCGACCTGTTCAAGGCGATTATCGGCACAACAGCGGATCTTGTGAAAATCGATCCCGAAGGCGCTCAGAAGCCTTCTTTCCGCGTGATTGCCGACCATCTTCGTGCGACAGCCTTCCTTATTGCCGATGGCGTGTTGCCCAGCAACGAAGGTCGTGGCTACGTCCTGCGCCGCATCATGCGCCGTGGCATGCGCCACGCGCACCTCCTCGGCGCAAAGGAACCGCTGATCTATCGCTTGGTGCCGGAACTTGTAAAGCAGATGGGCGTTGCCTATCCTGAAATCGTCCGTGCGGAAGTCCTGATCACGGAAACTCTTAAGCTCGAAGAGACACGGTTTAAGCAAACGCTCGATCGCGGCCTCAAGCTTCTTGATGAAGAGTGTGGCAAGCTTGGCCCCAATGCAGCCCTGCCCGGCGCCGTGGCCTTTAAGCTGTATGACACGTTTGGTTTTCCACTGGACCTCACTCAGGACGTTCTGCGTGGCCGGGGCCAGACGGTGGACAATGCAGGCTTCGAAGCCGCGATGGCCAAGCAAAAAGAAGAGGCGCGCAAAAGCTGGGCCGGATCGGGCGATGCAGGCACCGCAAAAATCTGGTTTGAAATTGCTGATGAGCTTGGTGGGACCGAGTTCTTGGGCTACGCCAACGAAAAGGCTGAAGGACAAATCACCGCAATTGCCGAAGGCGGCAAGCGTGTGGAGAACGCGAAGGAAGGCGCAGAGGTTCAGATCGTTGTCAACCAGACGCCCTTCTACGCCGAAAGCGGTGGGCAAGTCGGCGATACAGGCTCGATCAAAACAAACTCTGGCGCACTTATTGAGATTACCGACACGCGCAAGGAAGCCGGGAATGTGTTCGTCCATACGGGTCGCCTCCAAAAGGGATCGATCAAGAAGGGCGACGAAGTTGTCATGACTGTTGACGGCACACGCCGCGCCGCAATACGCGCTAACCACTCTGCGACCCACTTGCTGCATGAAGTTCTGCGCCGCTTGGTCGGAAAGCATGTGACGCAAAAAGGGTCGCTTGTCACACCAGATCGTCTGTGCTTTGACATTAGCCAGCCCACGCCCATCGGGGCCGAAATACTCGCGAAGGTCGAAACTGAAGTCAACCGCGTGATCCGTCAGAATGAGGAGGTCACAACCCGCCTCATGTCTCCGCAGGAAGCGATGGACGAGGGCGCGATGGCCCTTTTTGGGGAGAAATATGGCGAGGAAGTGCGCGTCGTTTCAATGGGCGGTAAAGACGATCATCGTCACGCATTCTCGATCGAACTCTGCGGCGGCACGCATGTCAGACGCACGGGCGATATCGGCGTCTTGAAAATCTTGTCTGACAGCGCCGTCTCGGCGGGTGTTCGCCGCATCGAAGCGGTCACGGGCGCAGGTGCCCTCACCTATTTCGCCGAGCAGGAAAGACAGCTTCAGAACGTGGCCGATGCGCTTAAGGCCGCCCCTGCGGATGCAGGCGCGCGCGTGGCACAGCTTGTCGAAGAGCGCAAGAAGATGGAGCGCGAAATCGCCGATCTGCGCCGTCAAGTTGCGATGGGCGGCGGCAACGGCGCAAACCAAAACGAAGAATCCAAACAAGTCGCGGGGATAACCTTTATCAGTCGCGTTTTGACAGACCTTCCGGCCAAGGACCTTAAACCCATGGCGGATGCCTTTAAGACAAAGATCAAATCGGGAGTGATCGCGCTTGCCTCCAGTTTTGAAGGAAAAGTCTCACTTGTTGTCGCCGTTACCGATGACCTTACGAGCCGCGTAAGCGCGGTCGATTTGGTCAAGGTGGGTGCCGATACGCTGGGCGGCAAGGGCGGCGGCGGTCGCCCCGACATGGCACAGGCCGGGGGAACGAACCCAGATGCAATGCCGGCAGCCATGGAGGCTATCGAGAAAAAACTGGCCTCTCATTAATCTTTCCTGTCTTTTCCTATTAAGAGGGAGGTCCGCCTCCCTCTTTTTTTGAAAGCCCTTAATCAATTTGAACTGAGGAACAAGACGCTGGGTCCACGCGAAATCAATCCATCGTGAGTATTTTTCTTCAAAATCTTCTTGTTTATTAACTTGTTCGTTAAGATCCTTGGCCCATACGCCTAGGAAAGTATTTAGATTTTTGGTAAAATGCTTTCGCCGCTTAAATACTAGCGAGCGCATGAACCGTATAAAAACCATTTATTAATCTAGGAATTTTCCATGACTGAACGCACCCTTGATCCCGTAAAGGATTTCATCACCTATCAAGCCACCCTGCCCCCAGGCATTGGAACTTTGGGTTATGCGAAAACAAAGACATTACAGTGGGTCATGCAAAAGATGGGATTCCATCCGAATGTTATGAAATGGAACGAGTCGTTCAGTCACCACTCACGAGAACTCTTTGGAAAAAATCATTTTGTCAAAGTCACCAACACAAGCGAAGGCCTTGCCGTTTCCATGTGCTTTAGCAATGGAGAGACAGACCAATTGCTTGAACTCGCGCTGCGACACCATAGCACGGACCGCGTAAGCCTTAAGATACGTTCAAACCTTATCAAAGGATACCTTAAGGAAAAAGATACCCTTCCGCCCCCGGATCTCATTGATTTCATCAACAATGATCCCTTTCTCTCTCTGTCGAATGGAGATATTCGTCTATCTCAAAAACCGCTTGTTGTCGGGCAAGACATCGAAGCCAAGGAGCTTCGCAACGCCATAAACGACATACACCGCACAATGCCGATCGTCGTTGTCGCGCGAAAATGCACGGACCCAGACGCGCCCGGTCAGTCCTTGCTAAACGTCCAATCTCTTGCTCAACGGCTGTTTGGTCTTGCGCATGTCGTCGACTTGCCTGCGGATCAGCAAAGCGCCCTTGCCATCCTCCTGCCATCCAGTGATGTCGTTATGAATGGCGGTGTACGCATTTTCCGCACGCCAACCGCAACCGTTGAGAATGGTTTGTGGCAATGCCCTCTCCTTATTCCGAATGCAATCCTTGATATCGGCAAACGTGAAACGCTTGATAAATTGGTTATTGACCTCACACGTGAGAACAGGCTTGGCCTTGCTTCGTCATCCATTCCGGCTGGCTTCGACTCTGTATCCGATTTGTTAAAGCTTCAAGAACAGGCAGAAACATGCGAGAACAGCGATGTGATTGCGCTCAGAACAGAAAACAGGCAACTCAGCGAACAGCTTCGCGAGACGGAACAATTACTCGATAAGGCCCAAGACGAAAACGCCTTGCTTGAGGAGATGATGACCGAAGCTCTTGACGAAAAAGGCGAGCAAATTCGTGTTCTTCAAGAAGCTCTGCAAGAAATGACGCTGAATGCTGGTCGACCTGCGATCGTTGAAAAACCTTCTGAGTTCCAACGCACCGCACGTGAAGTCATGCCGCCAAAAGCGGCCGACAACTTAAGGGCGCTCTCCAGTTGGCTTGAAACGAACCATTCTGATACATTGGCGCTTGATGATTCAACCAAGCTTCCAAAAGCGCTCGACCCTAAAGCATTAAAAAGCTTGTGCGGTGCGTTCAACCATCTGGCTATTATTACACATCCTGAAAAACTTGGTTGGCCAAAAGCTGCGACTCAAGTTCTCACCGCAATAGATGCCACAAAATACACTGTGACAAATGGAAGCGGTGGTTCCTATGATATCGCGCCAAGCCGCTCGACGATGAACCCGGAACACGAACTCGTGATTTCCTTCCGTCCGGATGAAAAGAAAGACAGGTTGGTTATCACTGGCATTCGCAACAAGATTGCGTAAGCTGAAAGATCGTTACAGCCCCATGGCCTTGATCCGCGACACGGCCTCGGCAATGCGGGCCTCGGACACGGTTAGAGCGAAACGGACATAGCCTTCGCCGGGTTCGCCAAACCCACTGCCCGGTGTTGTGACAATACCAGCCTTCTCAAGTAAAAGGGCTGTAAACTGAGCCGAACTTAGGCCCTTTGGCGCACGGCACCAAACAAAGAACGTAGCCTTAGGCACGTCAACGGATAAGCCTGCATCGCGAAGACCAGACACCAACACATCGCGCCGTGCCTTATAAATATCGTGCATGTGAGCAATAAAGCTTTGGTCGCTGTCGAGCGCAGCTATTCCGGCCTCTTGCACCGCATTGAACGCGCCAGAGTCGATATTTGATTTCACCTGTCCCAACGCATCTATTATCTGCGCATTTCCTGCGGCAAAGCCAATACGCCAACCTGTCATGTTAAAGCTCTTCGAGAGCGAGTGGAACTCGATCCCGATATCGCGCGCACCGGGTGTTTGAAGGAAGCTAACAGGCTTATATCCATCATATCCCATCTCGCTATAGGCCGCGTCATGCGCGACGATGATGTTATTGGCCTTTGCGAAGGCCACAACCTTTTCAAAAAAAGCGCCGTCCGCAACTGCTCCTGTTGGGTTGTTGGGATAGTTGAGGAACATAATCCTCGCTTTTTTCGCAATGTCTTGCGGGATTGCATTCAGGTCGGGCAAATACCCGTTTTCCTCTGTAAGCGGCATAAAATGCGATACGCCGTTCGCAAACAAAGTTCCCGAATGATAGACCGGATAAGCCGGGGTCGGCACCAAAGCCACATCGCCGGGGTTCAAGAAGGCAAGCGGGAAATGCGCAATGCCTTCTTTTGATCCGATGAGCGTAACTATTTCCGTCTTTGGGTCCAAATCAACTCCAAAGCGTTTTTTACACCAGCGCGCCGCGCTGACGCGAAAACGATCCATACCTGAATAAGACGGGTATTGGTGATTAGCGGGATTTTTGGCGCCTTTGGCAAGCGCCTCAATAACAAAATCTGGGGTTGGCTGGTCGGGGTCGCCCACACCAAGGTTGATCACGTCAACGCCCTTGGCTGCGACCTCGGCCTTAAGCCGATCAATCTCCTTGAACAAATAAGGCGGCAGTTGCGTAAGGCGCGTGGCTTTTTCAAACGACATGGACAAAGCTCCAATAAGGAATGAATCGATAAAGCATGGCAGAAACACGCGCCACTGACAATCCGCGCAACTATTGCTTATTCTCTGATCGTGCGCCAAAAGGCCGCTGTTTCTTTTCGTCCAAACAGCGCACTGTGAAGGGCTCCACTAATCCCAAGTACAAGGAACATCGCGGCCAAAACGTCACTAAGGAAATGAGCACCCATGAGTATCCGCGCGCCCGCAAAAAGCCCTCCTATGGCCATAAGGCCCCAAAACACACCGCGCCGCCGCCTTGGAACAACATAGGCGATGGCAGGCAGAAAAAAACCAAACGCAGCGTCCCCAGAAACAAACGAACAATTCCGCTTGCATTGGTCCGTGGGTTTCCATGCGGGGGTAAAGGTCGCCCCCCCGCCAAACTCAACAATCTCGCGGGGTCGCGCCCGGCCCCATTGATCCTTTAAGGCAACATTCGCAATCAATCCGGGCCCAATCAACAACGCGAGCAACAAAAAGGCCCAAGCCCGCGCCTTAAGACCAAGAAACTGGGCACGGCGCATAAATGAAATAAGCAACGCAGCCAGAAACCCCAGGGCGAGACCACGCGAACCAATAAACGCCGCCTCTTTAAGACCATTAAGAATGATATTGTTTTTTAGAAAGAAACCGGACTCTGGACAAAAGAATAACCCCGATACGGCAAGGTCAATTTGAGGCCATAGCAAAGCAAGCCCAAGCAACACAAGACAAGGAAAGAAAAATAGACAAGGAAGGCGAAGCAACGGAACACACCATCAAAAATGAACGGCGCCACAATCGGCGCCGCAATCCAAGCATAATGGCTTTCTTGCTTCAACTGCTATTGTCAGGGCACGGCGCTCACAGCAGAGGGAGGGGGCCCAACCTCTTCGCTCGATGCCACTTTATCATCCGCGCGACTAACAAAACCAAGATCGTTGCTTAACCCCATATCCTTAAGCGCAGCCTGTAACGCCGCCAAAGTTTGTCGATCAGATTCCAAGGCCTCAAGTTGTTTGCGCTTATAGGTATTCAATATATCGCAGGCCTCCGCCTTTGTCTTTGGAACAGGAGGAGCAGAAGATTCCGCAACTTTTGTTTTCATCGCTTGCGCTGCTGCAGCTGCTGCAGCGCGCGCTTGTTCATCTCGTTCCATAATGGGTCGTGTTACGCGGCCCGCAGGAATGGATTGCAGTGATGTTCCCGGAAGCGCCGCAAATCGCAGGTGGAATGGCGACTGCCCAAATTCATGATGCATGCGCTTCGCTTCGGCAATGCGCGCCATTTCCTCCTCGGCTTCTGAGGGTGTCATCCACTTTTTCTGCCTCATCCACGCGAAAAGCTCGTCTTCTTCTGTGGCATCAACCGGCACCTGATGGCGAGTCGCAATCTGCGGCATGTCGGGCAAAGCCAAGGGCCGTTCTGGCTGGGCAAAAGCACTTTCTTGGTTTTTTGTTTGCACATCGGCCGTGCTTTGTTGTTCTTTCTCTGCCACGGCGGCGCGCTCCGCTTCTTCTTGAAGCTCATAAAACCGATCCAAGGTAACCCAGGAAGTTGGCTCAGAAGAGGGGCCGATAATAATTTGCTGTGCACAAACAGGGGTTATCTTGCCCATGCCCATCCCCAAAAAGGCAACCCAAAAGGCAAACGTCAACAGCTGCCCACGCGTCACCCGCCGGACAGGCCTTGCCTTCCTTGCCCTTTTTGTCAAAGCCATAATCATGGGCTTTTCACCTCTTAAGCCCTTATTTTACAAGAAGATGACTAATAATTGTTAAAGATGCGCCTTACTTCGAAAGACATAAAATTTCTTAACAAATACAAGACCAAAGAAGACAGCCGATCCATTCTCATGGAGAAGGAATCTCATTTTGAAAAGACATTGTTTTACATACCAAACTATTATAGAGTTAGGCCTGTTCAGGTGTTTTTAATGAGGGCATAACCTTGTCAGAGCATGATGTTACCCCCCCGGGAACAGGGGATCAGGTCGAGGCCGTTGTTAAGTGGTTTAATCTAACAAAAGGCTATGGATTCGTTGCGCCAGCCGATAATTCGCCGGACGCATTTCTTCATGTGTCCGTTTTATCCCGCGCTGGTTTGCAAAAGATCGCCGAAGGCACAAAACTCCTCGTCGAAATCGGAAACGGCATGAAAGGTCGCCAGATCCTAAGGATCGTTTCGGTTCTCGGTCAGGTTGAAACGCAAGAAAGCCCTCGCGAGTCCTTCACCCATGACGGCCCTACAGAAGAGATGCTTGGAACCGTTAAGTGGTTTAAGGGTGAAAAAGGCTTTGGCTTTATCTCGCCAGACGACAAAGGCAAAGATGTTTTTGTTCACAAGAACGTGGTCGTCAAAATTGGTCTGCATGATCTTCAGCCCGGTCAACGCGTTAAGATGCGCGTTCATACCGCAGCAAAAGGTCGCGAAGCCGTTGAAATTGAATTGGCCGAATAAGTCGTCGGCTTAAATCACGCAACAAGAATCTTGTCACGCTGGCCGTCCGCGAGGATGCGTCCTTCTCCGACGACGACAATTCTGTCGCAAATGGATAAGAGCTGGCGGCTGTGTGTGCTCACGATAATCGTACTCTTTCCCTTCATCGCGGCAAGACGCTTGGCAAGGTGAGCCTCGAGCTGCGCATCAAGCCCATTTGTCGGTTCATCAAGCAGCAGAACCGCAGGCTGGCGCAAGAGCGCGCGAGCCAAGGCGATAACCTGCTTTTGCCCACCAGAAAGGGCACTGCCACGGCTTCCAACCTCACTGGCCCAATGAAGTCCTGTGTGCTGGAACAACCATTCAAGCCCAGAAACCTTCAGAACTGTATCCCGTTGTTCGGGCGTCAGGGGCGTCCCACCAGCCCGCACATTGTCCTCAATCGTACCAGAGACCAAGCAAAGATCTTGCGGCTTATAACCAATCGACGAGGCAATTGCCTGATCGCCGAGAGCACTGAGCGGATAATTATCAAGCAAGATGTCGCCGCTCTCTGGCGCAACCGCCCCACTCATAAGGCGCATAAGAGTTGTTTTTCCACTTCCGGGAGGCCCAGCAATGCCAATCATTTCTCCGGCTTTAAAGGATAAATTGATTGAAGACAAAACGGGGTTCCCACCTTGCGTATAACGATAGGTGACGTTCCGCAGATTCAAATGCCCCTGAAGCGCGCCATGCGGCATCTGCTTCCCCTCATCCGAATCGGCGGCAGGCAACATATCTTTCATGTCCCGGAGCGATGAAACAAAGTCTTTGTAGCGGACAAACACAACGGAAACAGAAGAGAAGCACCCCATCATGCGCGAAGACAGCATGCTCACAGCAATCAAGCCACCAGAGGTGAGGGTTTGCGCCTCGATCATATACGCGCCACCGACAATCACGCCAGCATAGGACAAAAACGCAGCATTGTTTGATAAAGCCGCGCCGAGCATCTTCCAATAGCGCGACAAACCCTGCATCGACGAAACCTGCGCACAAGCCTGACGCCAACGCCCTGCAAGCTCACGGCGAAGATGGCTTCCGATCACATATTCATGCGAGGACAAGACATCGACAAGGATGCCATATCGGTTTCCGTCTTCCTTGCGGCTCCGCTTGTCATAATCCAGAACACATACAGAGGTGAAGTAATTCGCGAGCAGCATGAGCGCACCAAAGGCCAAGGGCACGAAAACAAGCCAACCCGCGATAAGCCCCATCGCGATCAGATAGATCAGAATAAAAGGAATATCGACAAGCGATAGCAAATAAGA
>CAYZXV010000024.1:0-11896 GCA_964482525.1 uncultured Rhodospirillaceae bacterium
TAATGGGCAAGTGCGCGAGGACGGGTTTGATATTTCCGTGGCCTCGGAAGTCATGGCCGTGTTCTGCCTTGCGACGTCGCTTGCGGATTTGGAAGAGCGCCTTGGCAACATCGTGATTGGCCAGACCTATGACAAGAAACTGGTGCGCGCCAAGGATGTGCAGGCGGCGGGCGCGATGACCGCGCTTTTGCGTGATGCCTTCCAGCCCAACCTCGTTCAAACGCTGGAGCACACACCCACCCTCATCCATGGTGGGCCGTTTGCGAATATCGCGCATGGCTGCAATTCCGTTATTGCCACGAAGACCGCGCTATCGATGGCGGATATCGTTGTGACCGAGGCTGGCTTTGGCGCGGATCTTGGCGCGGAGAAGTTCCTCGACATTAAATGCCGCCAAGCGGGCCTGCGTCCCGACGCGGTGGTGATTGTTGCAACCGTCCGCGCGCTTAAAATGCATGGTGGCGTGGCGAAAGATGCGCTGGGCACAGAAAATACGGCTGCCGTGAAAGCTGGCCTTGCGAATATGCTTCAGCATATCGAGAACATCGGCAAGTTTGGCGTGCCCGCGATTGTTGCGATCAACCATTTCACCGCTGACACCCAGGCCGAGATGGATGTCATTCATGCGGCTTGTGCAGAGAAGGGCGTCCGCGCCCATTTCTGCCGTCACTGGGCGGAAGGTGGGGCAGGGGCGCTCACGCTCGCGCAGGATGTGGCCGACACGGTTACAAGTGGCAAGGCGAATTACAAACCGCTTTATCCGGACGCCATGAAACTCGCCGATAAAATCCGCACAGTCGCGACCGAGATTTATCGCGCGCAAAATGTCGACATCGCGCCTGCCGCGCTTAAGAAACTCGCGCTGTATGAACAGGAAGGCTACGGCAAGCTTCCGGTCTGTATGGCCAAAACGCAGTACAGTTTTTCCGCCGATCCTGCGCTGATGGGCGCGCCCACAGGCCACACCATCCCCGTGCGCGATGTGCGGTTGTCAGCAGGTGCGGGTTTTGTGGTCGCGCTGTGCGGCGAGATCATGACGATGCCCGGTCTTGGCCGCGTCCCTGCCGCGCACAACATCTGTGTGAACGAGGATGGGTTGATTGACGGGTTGTTTTAGGGACCTTGCATTAAGGGGCCGAAGAACTAAATAATGAGCAAGAAGAACCGTTAGGGTCGGTCTGGTCATCATAATGAATACACACGGTCGTGTTTGTTTTGTCGTTCCTCTCGGTGGTCTTTATGTCTTGATAGATTGACGTTAATGGGACTCATCTCATAATTTTATTTTCTTACGCCGTAATTACTGCCTAACGATTTGACGACAATAAACGTTCCATATTTGAAGTATATTCACAGCAAGAACCACTATATGATGCATTGGTACGATGGTGTAACGTCTTCTTTCATTGTAAGAATCCCAACTTTATGGTAGGCAGAATCTTCTACGGTTAACCATTCTCACTAACAACGAGGACACCATGTCGCCTATTCTATCCAAGACGAAGATCGCCACGCTTGCCCTTGCGTTCTGTTTACTTTTGGGCATGACCCCGGCGCACGCCGAAACGCAGGACGAGGTTAAGGCTTTGACCCTCAAGGCCGCTGAACTCGTGAAGGAAAAGGGCGTTGCCGGTGCGCATACCATTTTCCATGCCGATGGCGAATATAAGCACGGCGAAATCTATGTGAACGTAATCGATACCGAAGGCAAATGGCTTGTCTATCCGCCCAAGCCCGCAGGCGAAGGTAAGAGCGTCCTTGAAGTCAAGGACGTCGACGGCAAGTTCCTTGTCAAGGACATCATCAAGGTTGCCAAGGAAAAAGGCGAAGGTTGGGTTGAGTATCGCTGGATGAACCCCACCACCAACAAGATCCAAGACAAGGTTACCTTTGTGAAAATGGTTCCGGAACACAACGTGATCGTTTACATCGGTATCTACAAGTAATACAGAACCAAAGAGAGAGGGGAGAAATCCCCTCTCTTCACTTTATCTCCTCGACTTCCGCTTCGATCCCCCCTTCGCTTAATCTTCCTTTTCCTTAGGACCAAACGGATATGTCTATTAATCTGTCTATTCGGATGCGCATTCTCATGGGCCCCTTTTTGTTGGTGGCCTTGTCTCTTGTTAGCTTGCTCACGCTTCAGGCGGTTAACACAACAGCCATGCATGGCATGACCGAGGCGTTTAACAAAGCCTCGGCCCAAAAAACGGCGATTCAATCCATTTCGAGTCTGATTGAGGAAGTAAACGGCCTTGTGGGCATGCATCTGGCCTTAAGCGATGCCGGGTCTGTTGAAGACAAATTAAAAAGCATGTGCAGTAAAATGGAGTCGAGCCTTGAGGCTGCTTTGACTCAAAGCAAGACGCTTGCCGGAGATACACCCAGCGAAGCCGCTATCAAAACCATTGATGGTATTCTCGCCTTCAAAAAAGCGGTTCTTGAAATCAACGACACAGCGGCGATTGATCGTTTAATCGCCGTTTCAACCAGCGAGACGGTAGAGCGGACCTATAATAACCTGACGAAGGCCATGAACAGTTGGCGTATTCAGACCGACCATGACGCTGCCGAGATCGCTGTTGCCCAGCAAACCAAGCAGGAACAAACTAGCCGCACATTGTTGATCGGCATTCTGTTGGTTTATGCCGTAGTTCTTCTTTTTGTCATTCAACTTGGCAGCAGCTTGAGCGGTAGTCTTAAAAAACTTGGGAATCGGATGCGTGGCCTTGCGGAGGGCGAGATCAATTCCGAAATTCCAGAGATGAACAAAACCGGCGAAGTCGGCCAGATGGCGGCGGCTGTTTCTGTCTTCCGTGAAAACGCGCGTCGCGTAGCCGATATGGAAAAAGAGAGACAACAGAGCGAACAAAAACAAAAAGAAGCGCAAAAAGCGTTTATTAGCCGCGTGGCCAACGATCTTGAAGCCGGGATCATGGATGTGGTTCAAAAGGTTTCGGGGTCTGCGACGAACATGCAGGCTACGGCTGAGAATCTCAACAGCTCTGCGTCCACGACAACGACCCAAGCGAAGCGGGTCGCCGAGTCGGCCGAAATTGCGTCCAGCAGCGTGGCAACCGTGTCTGCAGCAGCGGAGGAATTGTCGGCAAGTATTTCCCAGATCAACGATCAGGTTGTCGTGGCAACCCGTATTTCTCAGCAAGCCAAGGATGAAGCTGGCCGTACCAATGGCATCGTCTCCGGCCTTGCCAAATCGGCGGACAAAATTGGCGAAGTGGTCGATTTGATTAACAACATCGCAAGCCAGACAAACCTTCTTGCGCTTAACGCGACGATTGAAGCGGCGCGGGCAGGTGATGCCGGTAAGGGCTTTGCCGTTGTTGCGGGCGAAGTTAAGGGGCTTGCCAACCAGACCGCTAAGGCAACCGAAGAGATTACCCAACAAATCCACGCGGTGCAATCAGAGACAGCCCAGGCCGTTGAGGCCATTCGCATGATTGACGACATCATCACAAAAATTGGTGACATTTCGAATGCGATTGCGGCGGCAGTTGTGCAGCAAGGCTCGGCCACGCGTGAAATTGCCCATAGCGTCATGCAGGCGGAAAAAGGGACCAAAGACGTTTCGGAAAACATCAAAGACGTTACGGCTGCTGCTGGTCATACGGGCACCTCGGCGAATACGCTTCTTGGCGCGGCCCATGATTTAAGCAACAACGCAGAAGACCTTCGTCGTGTCGTCTCTGGCTTCCTTGAGAAAATCCGCAGCAACGGGTAAGCTGAGGTGAGGCCGCACAGAGAGAAGCCGTGCGCATTGATCCCTGATAGGGTGAGGGACGGGTTATGGCATATCGTATTGGCACGATAGTCCACGTTCATGACCGGATGCAGTCCGATTACACCTATCGGATTGATCATCCAGCCGGAAAAAACTTTGATCCAAGCTTCACGCCCCATTTCTCACCAAAAGAGATGCTTAAACTTGGCGTGTTCGAGGGTAAGTACTGTAACGATTGCCGGGAAGAGTTCCCGGATGATTGGTTTGCGCACGCCAAGGTTTCTGATGTGGCAGATCCAACGTTGAATTTTTTTAAAGTCAAAAGCCGTCAATCTTTATCCGTTTGGCAGGATAAAGGATGGATCCGTGGCCCGGATCCGCGAGGTTGGTTCCAATGGTATTGTCGTTATTATTTGGGCCGACGCTTGCCGGAGCTTGACGCCTGGCAGATTAAACGGTGGCGAGCCTTCGCACGGCATGCTGGTCAGATTAAGGCTAATTGTTTACCTTTGGATCTTAACTGTCGCCCCCGACAGCGTCAGGCCTTACTTCAATGGGCGTATGATCCATTTATCTAATGATAACCCCCACAAGATATAGCTTAATCCATTGATTATAAATGGTTATATTGGATCGCTGCGGGTTTGGCTGGGCGGGCATATCCCTTGGATTTGCCGCTGTTTTTTTGTCTCACAAGCAAAAAGAAATTAAAAAATCCATAAAAAAGATAGCAGCCCCTAGCTTTTTTGTTTATAAATCTAAGTCTAATCACCTCATTGGAGAAGAGGAGCATACCATGAGCACCTTACACACAAAAACATTTCTGAGTGGTTTTCTTGTCGCCTTTTTCGTTTTAGGCGCAACATCAGTTCAAGCCGCCCCACTCGGTGGCAAGGTTGACGCTGCTTTGGACAAAAAGGACCTGACGCAGGTACAGGGGTTTTTGGCTACTGGCCCCGGCAATGTTGATGAAGTCATCAAGGCGTTGCTGAAGCGCACACAAAAAGTGCTTACAGTTGATCCCGATTTTTCGGCCAAGATGCTTGCCCTCGCCGGACAATATGCGCCCCAAATTACGCCGCCGACTGTTCCCGCTGTCTGTGCAGATCTGCGTCGCATCGTAGATGCTGTTCCTGCCGACCAAGTTCAATCGCCGCTTTTCACAACGGTTGTTGAAACGTCTGAAAAGTTTTCGAAGGCTCCTGTTGTTGTTGCGGCTGGCCGCCCCAATCAGTGTGAGCAGGCTTTCCTTCAGATTGCGACTCTTGCAGGGGAAGATCCCTTGTTGGCCCAGCTCCCCGGCATGCGGGGTCCTGGTTTGCCGCCGCAGACCATTCGTCCCGGCATCCCGCCTAACGAACCCCCGCCCACCGAGAAGCCCAGTGCTGATTAATGGTGTGATACAGGTTCGTTTTGTTATGTTTTTTTAGATCAGAGAAAGAGGATTACGATGAAGAAGATCACGAAAACGGGCGGCAGCGTCCTTCTTGCGGCCCTGGTTGTTATGGGCGGCGCTTCAGGAGCTCAGGCTTATGGTCCTGAAGGCTTATTCGGTGGCCGTCCGATGCCGGACAGCTCCATCGTGCTTGGCAATCCTGTTGAACTTCGTAATGATCGTCCAGAGCGTGCTGAAAACGTTTTGGAGCATCCTCGCCCCGATTATGACGGCGTTCCATACCAGATTGGTGGGTTTGAACTGTTCCCCACCCTGGAGCTTGGCGAAACGTACGACAGCAACATCTACGTCGAACCAAACAGCCGCAGCACCGATGCCGTGGGCACGGTGCGTCCGATTGTGAACTTGTTCTCGAATTGGGGTCGTCACGCGCTCTCACTCACCACGTTTGGTGACATCAACTTCTACAGCCAGCATGCGGATGAGAATTATAAGAATCTCGTCGTCGATGTGAATGGTCGCTATGACATCCTTGATCAAATGTGGGTGTCCGGACGCGGCGGCTATCAGCGCCTTGCTGAGTCCCGCACGTCACCAAACGCTGTGAACGGCTCTGAGCCCACCACCTTTGGTGTGGCCAAGGGCGGTTTGACCTTTTATCGCGGGATCGGCATTCTGAAGTTTAACGCTGATTACGATTATAAGCGTTTTGATTATGATGAGACGCCCTCAGCCTTGGGCCCGATTGATCAGAGCAACCGTAATCGCGATGAGCATGTAATGGGCGGCAAGCTGGCCTATGACATGACGGGGAACTTTAAGCCCTACATCCGTGGTGCGTACAACATCCGTAGCTATGATGACAATGCTGCCCATGACTCTGAAGGCTTCTACACAGTTGCGGGTGTCAATGCGGATCTGGGTGGGATCACCTCGATCGATGTCTACGGCGGTTGGATGGAGCAGTACTATGATGACTTCACCGCCAAGAAGAAGATCAGCTCGCCTCGCTTCGGTGCGCGAGTTGATTGGAATGTTACGGGCATGACCTCGGTTGTGTTTGAAGTTGATCGGACCATCGAAGAAACGACCCTCGATGGCTATAACAGCTTCTATCAAACCGGTGGTTCGGTTACCGTCACGCACGAGTTGCTGCGCAATGTTCTTCTTGAAGGCAACGTGGCTTATTCAAACTCGCACTTCAACGGGGTTGGTGATCGCGTCGACGAATTGCTTGCCACGGGTCTTGGCGTGCGTTACCTGATTAACCGCAGTCTCTACACCGATGTGCTTTACACATGGGATCGTCGTTTCTCGACGGAAGACGCCGTTGAATATGGGCGTCACATGGGTACGGTTCGTTTGGGCATCAATTTCTAAGCAGGATCGGTTCGCGTAAACGTTTTTGTTCAGGGGCGGAGGGTGCGATGCTTAAAAGACTTCTTATGATGTTTGTCTTTTTCGCGGTTGCAGTCTCCGCCCTTGACGCGTTTGCGGCTCCGCCCACACGCGTGGGAAGCGCACCGCGCCCCTTAGGTGTCGAAATGGGCGACGCTGGCGCGGCGTCCCAACAAATGCCCATGGTTGAAGCGGCGGCTTCGGCGGCACCAAACCCTTTGGGTGCGGTTCAGGAATATGTTCTTGGTATTGGCGATCGCGTCAAGCTGACGGTTTATGGCGAGGCCGATTTGTCTGGTGAGTATGAGGTTGGAAGTACCGGCATAATTGCTTTACCTTTGATTGGTTCGGTCGATGCGGCGGGCCGTCCCTTGCGCCAATTTGAAGAGGCCGTGCGCAGCAAGCTTGCCCAAGGGTATTTGCGTGATCCGCGTGTGAGCGCGCAGGTGGTCAATTATCGTCCGTTCTTTATTCTTGGTGAAGTGGCAAAGCCAGGAAGTTATCCTTATGTCAACGGAATGACCGTTATTAACGCCATCGCAATGGCAGGGGGATATACGTATCGCGCAGACAAGGGCGATATCCAGATCAAGCGAGCCAGTGATACAGCAAGTGGCGAGGTCCGTGTGCGTGAAGAAGAGATAGTGATGCCGGGAGATGTGCTTCGCGTCCCCCAAAGGTTTTTCTGAGGAACGATTTATAATTGTATGATATGTATAGTTCTTTTGCTTTAAGTCTTTTTTAGAGGCTTGTTTGTTATGACATGGGGGCCCCGTTCCAAGGGTCCGCTTTTTTCAAGGAGCGTTATATGGTCTCGTCTTCTCCCTCCGCGCCCGAAGCGGAACAATCATCCGAACAATCGCCTGCGCTGGCTTCGCAAGTCTTTGCGCCTGGTTTCTTTCGGAGTGTCGATACGCGTGAGGCGGGGCGCATCCTTCGTCGGCGTGTCCAGATCGTTTCGCGTATGGTTGTCTTGTGCGCTGTTCTTGGCCTTGTGGCGTCCTTGGTCCTCACGCCGCAGTACAAGGGTGAGGTCACGCTGTTGGTGGATCAGCGTCAGTCCAAGCTGCTTGACATGGGGGCCGGTCTTTCCTCTTTTTCCGGTGACAACGCCTCCCTTCGCAGCGAAATTGATATTATTACCTCACGTTCTGTTTTGGATCGTGTGATCCGCAAAATGAACCTGACGCAGGACACCGAGTACAACAGCGGAACGGTTAATTGGAAAAAATGGCTGAACCCACTTAATTTATTCAAAGCACCCGACCCAGCCGACCAAGCTGAGGCCGAGCAGCGCGAAATGACTGCCACAGCCAAGGCCTTAAAGAAAAAGCTTAAGGTTACCAATGACGGTTTTTCTTTAAGCCTCTATATCGCTTTTGAATCCCGTGATGCGCGCAAGGCAGCGGCGATTGCAAATGCCATTGCGGATGAATATTTGGTCGATCAACTTGAAGCAAAATATGAAGTCGCCGCCCGTGCGAATAAGTGGCTTAGTGAACGGCTTTCGACTTTGCGGCAGGAGGTAGAGGCCAAAGAGAAGGTGGTTGAGGATTATCGTCAAAAAGCCAATCTCATTCAAATCGAGGGCGGAACGGTTGCGACCCGCCAGATGGATGAGATCAACAAACAGCTCATCATGGCCCGCGCTCAAACCTCTCAGGCTGAGGCCCGATATCGCAGTGTCCAAGGCATGGTGCAAAGCGGGGGTGGGATTGAGGGATCAACCGATGTGTTGTCTTCGGCCCTTATCCAACGGCTTCGTGAGCAAGAGGCCCAGGTTCGTCGTGAAGAAGCTGAATTGTCGACCCGCTATGGTGACAGACACCCAACGATGATAAATAAGCGGGCAGAACGCGTCGACCTTCAACGCAAAATTGCCGAAGAGGTTCAAAAAGTCCTGAAGTCCATGCAAGGGGAAGTCGATGTTGCCCGGGCAAAGGAAAAACAGCTGCAAGAAGATCTTACAAAGCTTGAATCAAAAGCCGGAAATGAACTGAAACAATCTGTCCAGCTTCGCCAACTTCAGCGCGAGGCCGACGCCAGCCGCACTTTGTATGAAAACTTCTTAGCTCGATTCAAGCAAACGGCTGAGCAGCAGGAAATGCAACTCCCTGACACCCGCATCATTGCGCGCGCAGATATTCCGGTGGCGCCTGCCTTCCCGAAGAAATGGATCTTCCTGTTAATTGGAGCTGTGTTGGGTGGGCTGTTGGGCATTATCATGGCCTATGTCGTCGATTATTTCGACCGTGGGTTCCGCACCGCGCCGCAGCTTGAGGAGCATACCGGCCTTCCCGTCATTGGGCAGGTTCCCGGCCTTAAAGGAGTCACGACGCGTCCCCCTGAAGACTATGTGGTGGATAAGCCCCTCTCGGCTTTTAGCGAGGCACTACGAACGGTTCGCACGGCTATTCATTTCTCGAACGTTGACCAGCCCCCCAAATCGGTCATGGTCACCAGTTCGAGCCCCAGCGAAGGCAAAACGACGTTCTGCTTGTCTATGGCGCGCTCATTGGCAGCAGCAGGCAATAAGATCCTGCTTATCGATGCGGACTTGCGGCGCCCCCGTTTTGCGCGGTTGTTGCAGATTGCGGCAAATGGGAAGGATCTCTCCGCTCTTTTAACGGGCAGCAGCACGATTGCCGAAGTGCTTCGTCACGATAAGTTGGTTTCAGGCTTGGATGTAATCCCTGCTTTTGGTCGGGCGCCGAATGCTCAGGATTTGCTGGGATCAAAGCAGATGAAGAAGCTCATCGCAGAGCTTGCCCCAAAATATGATTTGGTTATCATCGACACGCCCCCCATTTTGGCAGTGTCCGATGCCGCGATGGTTGCGCGCGCCGTTGATACAAGTTTATTTGTGGTTAAGTGGGCCGAAACCTCGCGAGATACGGTTATTCACGCCCTCAAGCAACTTAAGAGCTTTGATTGCCGTATCGCTGGTGCTATCTTGAATCAGGTCAACCTGAACGAAGTCGCCAGCTATGGCGACGGATATTATAGTCACCGGTATCATGAATACTACACGGACTAAAAAACAATTTGTCAGGATTCCGATCTCTGCCCTTTGGGTCGGGATGGTGACGGTTTTACTGCTTGTTTTTGGTGTGCCCTCCCTTGTTTTTCGTCTGTCTACGCTGTCCGGCGATGCGCCACGCTTGGCGTTGCTTCAGGGGCAGGTGCTTTCTGACCAAGCCCTTTCCGAGCTTGGTGATAACAGAGAGAGCGTCGCCTCATGGCACCCGTCGGCATCTCTGTATGGTGATTTGGCGGCCATAGCCCTTGCCAAATGGGCACAAGGCGGGATGAAAGATCGTGCGTTTTTACAGGAAGCAGATTATTGGCAGCGCGGGGCACTTGCGCGCGTGCCGTCGGATCCCTACGGATGGTTTCGCCTTGCCTTCATTACGGAGACAATGGAAGGCGATGGGGAGCGCACAGCGCAGGCTTGGCGTCAGTCGGTCGCCAGCGCGCCTTATGAACCGCGCCTGATTATCCCTCGTCTTGAAATGGCGTTGCGTTTAGAGCGTGTTTTAGGTGCAGAAGCTCAATCCATTTATGCCCGGCTGATTGGTCAGGCTTGGGAAGAAAATCCATGGCATTTGGCTCGTTCAGCGCGGGATTACGCCTATCTCTCTCTTGTCGAGGGAACCCTGAGAGATCGTCCGGATGATTTGGCCCGGCTTCAGAAAATCTTAAAGGAACAGTTGTAAGGTGAGACATCCTCAACGTTCTTGCCGCGCCAGATGCGGCCCTTCCAATGATTGGCTTCCCCTTGTTCCTTCTTGATAATTGGCAAAGACAAGTTTTGTTCTTTGATGCGCTGTGCCGTCGTGGGAACGCTTGGTTCGCGCAACAGGGAAGCCAACAAGAAACAAGCCTTCTGTGTTTCCAAACAGAGCGGCTGTTGGATGGACGTGTGCTAACACCGCCCACCAATTATTTGTTGGACCGGGTTATTCCATCCCAGGGTATGTTGCTTGATGAGGCTAAAAGGCCGTTTATCATTTTCGATCCACGCGCTGGGCATGGTCCGGGTATGAGCGGGATGAAGCCGGATAGTGAAATCGGTATGGCTTTAGCTCAGGCACACCCTGTTTATTATGTCAGTTATTGCAAGTATCCAGTGCCGGGGCAGACCGTTGTTGATGTATGCGAGGCCGAGGCCGCTTTTGTGAAAGAAGTCGCCAAACGTCATCCCAAAGCGCCGAAGCCATGCCTAATTGGCAATTGCCAGGCTGGATGGCAAATCGCGATGATGAGCGCAAGGTATCCTGATTTGGCTGGGGCTTTAATTCTTGCGGCCTCGCCGCTGGCCTATCGTCGCGGAAACAGGGGCGAAAACCATATGCGTTATGTCAGCGCCATGACGGGTGGCGCGTGGGCTGTTGCCATGGCGTGCGATCTTGCAGGCGGCGTGTTCGATGGCGCGCACTTGGTCGACGGCTTTGAAAAGAACACCCCGGATCATGCTTATTGGGGGAAGTACACCCATTTATTTCGCCATATAGATACCGAAGTTGATCGCTTTCTGGCGTTTGAACGTTGGTGGAACGAGCCGTTTTTTCTCTCGCGCGACGAAATGATGTTTATTGCCAGAGAATTGTTTATTGGCGATCATCTTGTGCGGGGCAGGGTTTCGTATCGGAATGGGGAAAGGGTTGACCTGCGCGCCATTCGTGCTCCTTTGGTTGTTTTTTGTTCAACTGCCGATGACATCACAACACCGCCACAGGCGCTTGGCTGGCTTCTTGATCTTTATGAGGATGAAAACCAGTTGGCGACTGCAGGGCGGACGGTGGTTTATGTCCTTCATGAGAAGGTGGGCCATTTGGGCATTTTTGTTTCGTCGTCGGTTGCTGTGCGAGAGCATAAAGATCTTGTTGCCCATCTTGACGATATAACCCAGCTTCCCCCTGGTCTTTATGAAGCGGTTATCGAGCGTGAGAGCGGCGCATCCCAGGTTCGTTTTGAAAGCCGAAGCTTTTCTGTCCTTCGTGAAATGGAGGCCGGGGGCTGCACCGAAGATTATGCCCAGTTCGAACGGGTTGCGCAGGCTTCTGAATCCCTGCTAGCTGTTTATGAAACATATTGGGCCCCATGGGTTCGGATGATGGCGGCCTTTACGGCACCAGCGGTCATCGCCGCCCATCCGGTGCGGTGGCGGACCCTTGCTTTTTCGGCGTTCAATCCGTGGCTGATGAGTGCCTCTCTGCTTGCCCCGCTGGTTCGCACTTTGCGCGTTCATGTTCCGCAGGATGATCCTTTTTGGCAGGTGCAAGAACAGGCGGTTGATCAGATGGCGGCCGTTATTCAGACCATGAACCGAGCCAAAAACAACTTGGTTGAGGCGTTGTTTC
>CAYZXV010000025.1:0-10369 GCA_964482525.1 uncultured Rhodospirillaceae bacterium
TAACCGGCAACATAGATAGAGGCCTGAGGGAAGCGGGCGCGAATACCTGCGATGCAATCGTGAGTGGTTGCAAAACCTTGGGGGTGGGGTTGATAAGGGCCGTCGCTTTCAACAAGGTCTCCGCGTAGGGCAACAAAGTGATGTATGCCGTCCGCCCATAAGTGGTCAAGTGTGTCATACACATCGGCCTGTGATCTGTTCGCGCAGGTCATATGCGCAACAATCGGGATCGAAAGACCGTCTGTTTTTTCTTTGAGATGAGCGATAATGCTTCGCAGGTGCGCTTCGCTCTCTTTTGTTCCGTTTGCACCGAATGTTACGGTGATTGCTGCTGGGTACAGGGCAAGGTAGGTCTCGATAGTTTCAAGAAGGTGCGCTTCGCCCTCTGGCGTCTTGGGTGGGTAAACTTCAAGACTAAAGGATAAATCAGAGCGAGAAAATGAGTCTTTCATGGCGCTTCACCGTACTTCTTCATGATGACGTTCGCGCATTGTTTTTGCCGCCATAACCATCCGTGCAAGGGCAAGACGCGTTTCCGGCCAATCGCGTGTTTTCAGTCCACAGTCAGGATTGACCCAGATCTGCCACGGCTCAAGCTTCTGGCAGGCTTTCTCCAGAAGCATAAGAATTTCATCTTCGGGCGGGATACGTGGACTGTGTATGTCATAGACTCCTGGGCCAATTTCTTGAGGGTACCTATAGGCTGTGAATGCTTCAAGAAGCTCCATTTGAGAACGGCTCGTCTCGATTGACAGGACGTCGGCATCGAGATCACGAATGGATGCGAGGATATGGTTGAAATCGGAATAACACATATGTGTATGGATTTGGGTTTCATCGCGTACGCCTGTGCAAGACAGACGGAAGGCTTGTACGGCCCATGTAAAATAGGCTTCCCAATCACTTTGCCGTAAGGGCAGTCCTTCGCGAAAGGCCGGTTCATCAATCTGAATAATTGGCAGGCCTGCGCGTTCAAGGTCAAGAACCTCGTCTTGGAGCGCAAGGGCAATCTGGTGCGCAGTGACGCTACGAGGTTGATCATCGCGAACAAATGACCACTGAAGAATGGTAACCGGGCCCGTCAGCATACCCTTCATGGGTTTTTGCGTTAGGCTTTGGGCATAGACAGCCTCAGTAACCGTCATAGGGGCTGGGCGTGTGACATCGCCAAAGATGATGGGTGGCTTTACGCCACGCGAGCCATAGGACTGAACCCACCCATTTTCTGTAAACACAAAGCCACGAAGTTTCTCTCCGAAAAACTCAACCATGTCATTTCGTTCAAACTCGCCGTGAACAAGAACGTCAAGGCCTACGTTTTCTTGGAAAGTAACGCATTGCGCGATTTGTTCGCGAATGAATGTGTCATACGCTTCTTGTGATAATTTTCCTGCGCGGAAGGCCGCGCGAGTTTTTCTGACCTCGGCTGTTTGTGGAAAAGACCCAATGGTAGTCGTTGGAAAAAGGGGCAGCCGTAGCTTGGCAGATTGAGCCAAGCGACGTGTTGTGAAGGGCGTTGCGCGCCCTGCGCTTGAGAGGGGCTGTTTTTTAAGGCGTTCGGTAACAGCTGGATCATGGATGAGGGGAGATCTTTTCTTGTTCTCAAAAGTCTGATGACAGACCGAGAGCAGCGACGCTATAGCCTCGCGACCCTCGTTAATGGCGCGTGCCAGCAGGGCAATCTCTTCGCATTTTTGTTTGGCAAAGGCCATCCATTCGCGAAGAGAAGGGTCCATCTTAGTTTCAAACTGTAAATCATAGGGAACATGCAGAAGGGAGCATGACGGTGCGATCCAAAGGCGATCTTTGCCAATTTTTGAAACGATGTAATCAAGAAGGTCGAGGGAGTGCCTAAGGTCGTTGCGCCAAATATTGCGTCCATCTACGATCCCGGCTGACAGGATGCATGAACTAGGGAGTGCTTCAAGTACAGCATTCAGCTGCGCTGTCCCCCCATGAACAAGATCAATGTGGAGGGCGTCAATGGGGAGCGAGGTTGCGAGCGGTAAATTGTCGCCTAGTGCGCCGTAAGGTGCAGTCAAAAACAGCTTTAAGTTCGTTTTCTGTCGCAAAAAGGTATAAGCCTTTTGGTAGGCATGGCGTGTGCGTTCATCAAGATCAGTGACGAGGAAAGGTTCATCAAATTGAATCCACGCAGCCCCCACCCCTTCAAGAGTTTTCATAAGCTCGGCATAAATGGGCAGCACGTTTTCCAAATGATCGAGTGGGTGGCCGCCGTTGTAATCCTTGCCGAGAAGAAGATAGCTTATTGGGCCGACTAGGACTGGTCTTGCCTCCACGCCTGCGTCCCTTGCTTCAATAAACGATTTCGTTGGTTTGTCGGAGGAGAGCTTAAAAGTCTGGTTTTTTTCAAATTCTGGAACAATGTAATGATAGTTTGTGTCAAACCATTTTGTCATTTCAGCTGCCGGGACATCTACGCCGCTGTGTTGTGCTCCACGCGCCATGGCGAAGGTGGTGTCAAGGTCGACCCGTCCGCCAGCCCAGCCATAACGTGCGGGCACGACACCCAAAAGGGCTGACATGTCGAGAACATGGTCATAGAAAGAAAAGTCGTTACAGGGCAATAAATCAACTTTCGCGGCTTTCTGGATCGCGCGGTTATAGCTGCGCATGTTCGCGCCAGTTTCGATCAGGTCCCGTTCCGATATTTCTGCGCGCCAATAGGCTTCCGTTGCGGTTTTCAGCTCGCGGTGTGGGCCAATGCGTGGGTAACCCAGGATCGTTGAAAGCGCCATCTAGAAATCCTTCTTTAGATAGGGGTCATGAGCATAGTCATAGAGGAATAAGGTGAAAACAAAGTTGAAGACCGTCATCCAGCTGTATGGAAAGAGGGGTGTAGACCTAGGTTTGATGATCTTCGATGGTGATTTGAACAACCTTTACCCCAGCTTCTTTGAGTTTGGCACGTCCAACGCTTATGCTTTTCTTCCACTTCTTCTTAAGATGGGCGTAAAACGAGCGAGGCATCGTTGGTACAACGACCGTTCGAAGGCCACATTCAGCGATAAGACCTGCACACACCGCGCAGGGCTCAAGCGTGACATAAAGGGTTGCGCCTTTTAGGGAGGCTTGTTTGCGTAAGGCCTGTGCAAAGACCATTTGTTCCGCGCAATTAATCCAGAAGGAGCGGCAACCGTCTGCGTAGCGCGCATGATCAGCGTCAACGCCGTGAGCCAGACGGTTCACGGCTTTTGCAATGTGTTTTCCCTTCTCATCAACCAAGATCGCGGCGACTTTGACGGTTGGGTGCGGACTCCCCCCCTTGTCGGTTGGTTTGTATGCAAGGGAGAGGGCGCGGCGAAGAATTTTGTGGTGGTGTTCCATTTTTCAGGCCAAGAAAGACTTATAACTGGCTGTATTTTAAGTTTTTCTTCTTTCGGAAACGTTAAGAGTCTCTTGGCTGGACACCGGGCCTTTCCTCCTTTAGAAACCATTAACGCATTCTCCAACCACAGAGAATCATAGGGAAACTTCCATGTTGCTGCGGGCCTATAACTTTATCCCCCATGACACAAAAATAGATTTCGTTGCCAAAAGATGGTGGGGTTTTGGCATGACGATCTTGCTTGTGATCGTAACGCTTGTGTCTTTGAGCACAAAGGGCTTGAACCTTGGCATCGATTTTAAGGGCGGTATTTTGATTGAAGCGAAGGCGGCGGAGGTAATAGACGTTTCGGCGCTTCGCGGTATGCTTGGGTCTCTTAACCTTGGTGAGGTGGCTTTACAGGAGTTTGGAAGCCCCAATGAAATATTGATCCGCATCCAACGACAGGAAGGCGGTGAGGATGCCCAGCAAAAGGCCGTTCAACTTGTTCGTGAGAAACTAGGACCAAGCTATGAATATCGTCGGGTCGAGGTCGTCGGCCCAACCATCGGGGAAGAGTTGTTTAAGGCCGGGTTATGGGCGACCTTTTTTGCAATTCTTGCGATCGGCGCCTATGTCGCCTTCCGTTTTGAATGGCAATTTGGCGTCGCCGCATTTGCTTCAACCTTGCATGACGTTTTTGTCACTGTTGGTTTGTATTCGCTTCTTGACCTTGATTTTAACCTGACCGCTATCGCGGCGTTGCTTACTCTCGCAGGCTATTCGATTAATGACACGGTCGTCGTTTTTGACCGCATTCGTGAACGGCTTCGCCGTCACAAGGCGCATGATATCAAGAGCGTGATCAATGAATCGGTCAATCAAACGCTCTCACGCACGCTTATGACCGCTGGGACAACCTTAATGGCGCTTATCCCTCTGGTCCTTGTTGGCGGCCCAACATTGTATAATTTCTCGCTTGCGCTGACATGGGGTATCTTGGTTGGGACTTATTCTTCGATTTATGTTGCCGCTGCTTTGCTGCTTTATATGCCACCCCTCAAGCGGATCGAATCTAAGAAAACGCCAAAGACGTAAGAAGGCCTATGGCAAGAAACGGCGCAAAATGAACATAGGTAATGCTGGGGGATTTTGTTAGTGTGGCATAAAGTCTTCCCCCAGCCATCCACATGAGCCCAAGCCAAGCACCGAAGACCCATCCCCATAGCACATCAGGCACCTCGAATATTAGCAGGGCGACGCCCGTCCATTTTGCGTCCCCCATTCCGATGGCGTCCCTATCGAAGAATATCAGGTAAGTCCGGTTGATGACATAGATGACCATCATCCCTGCTCCGGCGTAGAGCCCTTGTTCGACCAATGTAGACGTATCATAGGCGAAGCGAACGCCTGCAAGTGCCAAAAAAGCGGCGGGGACAAGGATCCCATCCGGAACCAATCCCGTAAGAGCGTCAACCATGGCAGCCCATAGTAGAAGGATAAAAACAGCTGTCTGAACAGCCAGAAACACATGATCGGGATTATCGAATGAGGGAAGGGGAATGGGGGGGATCACAGAGAGCCTGCGGCTTTACGAGGCGGCAGGGGGGTATCCGTAAGGATCGGTTGGTCAGCCGTTTCAGCCATCGCGGCCTCGGCACGGGCGATCTGGCCCAAATCCCAAAGGCGTTCAGCTGTCTCGCGGGCCATATCACGCCAACGGGCTGTTTCGGCCTGATTTAGATTGAGGAGCTGCTCAAGTTCAAAGGCGCGTTTCCGCCAAAAATCAACCTGAGCGGTCAAGCTTTCGTTTTGCTCAATATGGGCGTGGAGTTCGTCTTGAAGCTGGTCAAGCTTGACCTCTAGCTGGGCAGAGGAGCCATTGAAGAGCGCACGGGTTAATGAAAACTGGTTCCGCCGTGCGGCACTGGCCAAATCTGTAAAAGAAAGCCCTTCGCGCTCAAGCATACGGCGGGCCATGCGCAACGCGCCAAGGGCTTCACCGTCTTGGTTCGAGTCTGCAAGGGCAAGAACTTTATCGAGTTGATCGAGAACGCGCTGAGTCATGCCTTTGTTCGTATCATAATCTTTCCGGGCTTCCAAGCTGCACAATAAAAAGGGGATTGATGTTAAATTTTGTATCAAAACACTTGAATCCATGAAGAATTCTCTGTTTTCACCTCTTGTGCTTTCCCTAGTCTGCCAGCTATAACCTTGGGGCGGGTGTGCGGGCGTGGCGGAATCGGTAGACGCAACGGACTTAAAATCCGTCGGAGGAAACTCCGTACCGGTTCAAGTCCGGTCGCCCGCACCATGGCTATCGAAAGATAGCCTGATTGTCCCTCCCTGGTGGTAGAAGAGACAACGGTACGGCAGGGCTCTAAACTGCGTTCATATCTGCGATATACTTTTCGACCATCTGTTTCAGTTGTGTTGATTCTAATGAAAGGTCTTTTGCTGCGCTAAGAACATCGTTTGCAGCAGAGCCCGTTTCGGTTGCTGCTTGCTTAACGTCAATAATGTTTTGTGATACGTCGTGCGTTCCCGTTGCGGCTTCATGGACGTTGCGCGCGATTTCTTTGGTTGCGACGCCTTGCTCTTCGATAGCAGAGGCAACGGTCGTTGAGATTTGGTTAATCTCTGTGATGGTCGTGCTAACGCTTCGAATCGCGTTTACGACGTTGCGGGTCGACTCTTGGACCGAGCTAATTTGCTGCGCAATCTCACCGGTTGCTTTCCCGGTTTGGTTAGCAAGCGTCTTAACCTCATTTGCAACCACAGCAAAACCTTTTCCTGCTTCACCAGCGCGCGCTGCTTCTATGGTCGCGTTGAGTGCGAGAAGGTTGGTTTGAGAGGCGATATCGTTAATCAGCTTAACAACATCTCCAATTTTTTGGGTGCTTTGGGCTAAATCATCAATAATGGCGGTTGCGTTTTGACTTTTTTCAGCGGCATCGGACGTAATTTGCGCCGATTTCTGTATTTGTCGGCTGATTTCGGTGATGGAGGCCGACATTTCTTCAGAAGCTGAGGCGACGGTCTGCACATTTGCCGAGGCCTGTTCTGTTGCAGCGGACACGGAAGCAACGCGTTCCATGGTTTGCGTTGCCGTATCTGACATTGTCGTTGCTGTTTTCTGAAGTATCTCGGTTGACGAAGTTACTGAGGCTAAAACACGGGCAACACCCTTGCTGAATTCGCGACTTAACTCTTCGCGACGTTGGTTGCGCTTTTCTTCTTGTTTCGCTTTTTCGTTTTCCTGACGTATTTTTTCAGCCAATTGGCTTTGTTGTTTTAATTCCTCGACTGCGGTTGCGATCTTTCCGATTTCGTCCTTTTGCCCTAATGCAGGGATCTGCACGTCGTAATCTTTTTGGGAGATGCGGATAACAGCCAAGGCCATTTCAATAATAGGTCCGGCGATAATTCTGCCGAGGATAAGCGAAAGGACTAGCGCAAGGACAGCGACGCTGCCGATTACGACCAGAAAGATCATTTCCGCACTTTTTACGGAATCATCAGCCGCTTTAATGAAGGCATCTTTGCGAGTAAGGATATCTGCCGCGACGGCATTTGTTTTTTTCTCCAAATCCTCAAATTTTTTCGCAGTCACGCTGATGATAAGAAGCGCCGTTGCGCCATCGCTGCGCGCCATATCGATGGCTTCTTCGCTGGTTTTTGAAAAAGAGGCTAGAGATTTGTATAAATCTTCAACAGCATCCGGGCTAACTTCACTTGCCAGAAGGGACTCTTTATTCGTGGCATAGGTTTCTAATAATTTTTTTAGGTTTAAAAGATATTCATCGCATTTCTTTTCGATCTTCGACGTGTCGGACTCGTTGGCGGCGAGTGCGGAGAGATTGTACAAATCCCCCATCATGCGCGCATTTCCTTTTTGCATTTCGGAAATGACGAGTGCCCGTTGGGCGCTTTCATTAATGTCGGTCATGCGAAGTCGGTTGCTTTCCAGCAATGCATATCCGTAACCGCCCATGGCAAGTAAGACGACGATCAGGCCAATGGGAACACAGGAAACTTTAATTTTTATCGAAAGATCCTTGAAACGCATTTCTCTCAGTCCTCCAACATAAAGTGACCCCCATCGTTGATGGGGGTCACACGTCATGGGGTCTTACTTGTAATAACCTGAACAGAAGATCACTTTCTCGACCGTGTCACAGAACACTTCCTTGGGGCGGATCTTTTTCGTCACGGGGTCCGTAAACTTGTACTCTTGCGAGAACTTTCCTTTTTCCTTGGACAACGCAATCATTTCCTTAATGAAAGGTTTGCCGTCCACATCGGTGATATCGATCATATCTTTGCCGACCATCTTCGGGTTGCCGCTGTTGCCGATGCTTTTCCCTTCTTGCGTCGTCACGGTTACATAGCGTAGTGGATCGTTGAACGGGGCGGCTTGGCTGTTGATAACGGACAGTGTTTTTTCGACACCATCAGCCCGTGCCATATCTGCGGCTTTTTGAGAAAGATTCATAGCGTCATCCTTCGTCGCTTCTTCGGCGGCGAAAGAGGGACTAGCCAAAAGAATGAGCGCAAGAGTCAAGGTAGCGAACCGTGACATTTTCATGGGTATCTCCTTTTAGGGTTGTGAGGTGTGCGTTGGGCGCACTTATTTTGCCGTCATGATGCTTACATGCATGACTGTATGCAACATAATTATTTCTATTATGTTAGGGGGTTTTTAATAAAAATGTGTACAAAGACAAATGTTTATTTCGCTTTCATAATAGAGGTGCTTAAAACAAATAACGTTTCGACACTGTAATTTATTCACGCGGGGCTATTCATTCGTTGCGTGTTAGGATCTTGTGAATCTTGCGGCGCATTCAAGGTGCGTCGACCACAGAAATTGATCCACGGGAAGGAGCGAGTCCATCACATAACCTGCTTCGATCAGAATTTTGGCGTCTCGTGTAAAACTTTGCGGATCACAACTAATCGCGACAACTGTCTTAACTTTACTTTTCGCGAGTTGAACTGTTTGCGCTTTCGCGCCGCCACGTGGCGGATCGAAGATTGCAACATCGTAGCCTTCACACTCCATCGCCATGAAGGGATCGCCAGCAAGATTTCTCAGGCTGACTTGATAGCGTGCGTTGCCACGCACTGCTTTTGCAAGAGATTCTATTGCGGGGCCATCTAGGTCAGCAAAATGAACGTGTTTAGCTTGGGGAAGATTAAGGCCGAACGTACCAAGACCGCAGAAAAGATCGAGCACTTTAGCGCCATCTTTCGTCGCAGCGGATGCAAATTCGCACAGAGCCTGTTCTCCTGCTATTGTGGCTTGAAGAAACGAGCCGGGGGGAAAGTCTACAGTAGTTTTTCCAAAGGTAACGGTTAGTTTTCCTTGATGCGCGATGGGTTCTGGTGGCGCGCGATCCCATTTCTTCCATGATAAATGCATAACACCTAGTTGTGCCGCCAGTTCACCAAGAACTTGCCGATGAGCTAAATCCAGCTTTGGCCCACCGATCAGGATCATGTCGATCCCTGTCGGAAGGGCGGTGAGTTGAATGTCGCATGTATCCCCCTTGGGGAGCCATAGGGCTAAAAGACTGCGAAGCTTCTGAACAAGATCAATAAGCACAGGGAGCGCCACTGGGCATGCGCTCAAGTCGATAAGCTCATTGCTGCGCCATTCATTAAACCCGATGATAATTCCTTTCGCGGTATGTCGGGCGGCCACACGGATCCGCCGTCTTGTCTCTGGCGCAGTGATCACGGGGGCGATGATGGTTGGGAGATTAATCTTTTCGCGAAGTAAAAGGTTCTGTAACTGGCCCAATTTAAAATTCGAGTAGGAGTCATCGTTCATGTGCTGGAAACGACATCCCCCACAACGCGGAAAGTGAGGGCAAGGTGGCTGTACGCGCCATGAGCTTGGTATGAGTATTTCAAGCAGTTGTGCCCGTTTGACCAAATTGCTGCTTTCCTCAAGGTCGACACGCACTTTTTCACCAGTCAGCGCCCCCGCAACAAAAACTGTTGAATGACCAACATGTGAAACGCCGTCGCCTTGGGCTCCAATATCGTCGATGATAAGATCTATAACGCTCATGCATTCCCCCGATAAATCATTTTGACGGGTTATGGTTAAAAAGAAGGTAAAGCACAACTATCTGATTACGCCTGAGAATTGCGGGACGGATTCGGTGTTGCCTGAAACTATTGACTTCCAGCCAAGCTGGCGCAAGCGTTGCCACAATTCCGCCACTTTTGGACCTGTTCTAAGATGAAACTTACATTCTGCACGGTGAACCTGCGTAACATCCATGATCCAAAGTTCAATTTGGACGAGGTGATTGCGTTCAAAGAAAACCTGACGGAAAAGACGGGGCATCCGGTCTTTATCGCAGTTCAAAAAGTCTGGCGCGAGGTAAGTGGCACAGGCAAAGTTTTGTGCGAGAATAATATGCCCAAACGGATTGCCGGGAAAACGCACCATGTTCATTTCGCCAAATGTTTGGCCTATGATGCGGCGGCGGATTTTCTAAAGAAAGCGAAAGAAGGGCATAAATCTTTAGAATTTGGTCATTGCCTGTTATCGCCTTTTCCTTTTTCCGAGGTGAGGACCCTCGATCTGGGGCCGGACTCAAAGGAGTATTGGGCCTGTGTAAGCAGTCGGAAAGGAGTTCTTCCTGCCCCAAAAGCATGTTACGAACCACGTAAGGCTATTGTCGCAAAGATGAATGGTGAGGGAAGAGGTCTTGGAATTGAATCTTGTCATCTGGTCCATAACGGCGACTGCAAAACGCCGACGACCATGCGAGGAAAACAGGTTGCTCAGTTGTTGGCTGCCGCAAAAGAAATGGCGGCTGAAGATCAGACAAAAATTATTATGGGCTGCTTCAATGTCGTCCCGGATTCTCCAACGCTAAAGAAGTTTTCTGATGCGGGGTATGTGCGCGTAGGCGGTGGTGGGCCATCCTAACGCACCTATGAAGGTCAAGAACAGCGGCTCGACCATATTTTCTTTAAGAACGCAAAACCTGTTGGCGCCGCGCGCGTCGAATGGCGCGA
>CAYZXV010000025.1:10379-11784 GCA_964482525.1 uncultured Rhodospirillaceae bacterium
TGGAGCCGTGATCGTGACGCTCGAAATATAAATGGGCTTACCGCTGCGTTGCCGGGATGTTGAGATAGCGCATCCGTTTCATCTCGCACCGGCCACGCGTGACGGTATCAAGAATAAGGCCGCACGCAAAGCTAAGCGACGCGAGGATCATAAGGCCCATCGACAAGATAGCCGTCGGCAAGCGCGGGACAAGACCAGTTTCAAAGAACTCATTTAAAATCGGTATCATCAGGCCGATAGAGCCCATCCCCAACACCGCGCAGATCAGCGAGAAGAATTGCATGGGCTTTTCCTCTTTGACGAGCACAAGGATCGTCCAAAGAATACGGAAACCGTCGCGATAGGTGCTGAGCTTGCTGACCGACCCTACGGGGCGATCTTTATATGGCGTTGCCACTTCGTCGGTGGGCATACGCAGCTCAAGCGCATGAACGGTAAGCTCTGTTTCCGTTTCGAAACCTGCGGCCAGCGCGGGAAAGCTTTTCACATAGCGGCGAGAGAACACGCGGTAACCGGACAGCATATCCGTAAAGCGATTGCCAAAGATCCACGCGACCATGGAGGTAAGCATCCAATTGCCGAACCGATGACCTGCGCGATAGGCCTCTTGGATCTCTGTCACGCGCGCGCCATTGACCATGTCGAGCTGGTTGTCGAGCAGCTTCTTGATCATCGCGGGTGCTGATGCCGCATCATACGTGGCGTCGCCATCGACGAGGACATAGATGTCGGCCTCGATATCCGCAAACATGCGGCGGACGACGTTGCCTTTGCCTTGCAAAGGTTCGCTGCGCACAATGGCCCCGGCGGCGCGGGCGACTTCCATCGTTTTGTCTTTTGAATTGTTGTCGTACACAAAAATCTGCGCATCGGGCAGGACGCGGCGGAAATCATTCACGACGGTCGTAATGGCAGCTTCTTCGTTATAGCACGGGATTAATACAGCAGTTCGCAGGGCTTCGCTCATGGTTTCCCCAAGGGTTGAATGTCGCATAAAACAAGTTTGGTCTCGTACAGATGATCCTCGACCTTTGTGCAGGATTTAAGGCGAGCTTCAAGCTTAAAGAAGCTCAGGGCCTCCTGCGCACGGTTAAAATCATAGTCTGGAATCAAAAGCTTATAAGTTCCTTTGTGCGCCTTCACCTTTTCGTGGGCAATCTTATTTATGCCTTTATCCTGATCTGGGCTCGCAAAATTGCTTTGAATCCGAACAAACGGGATCTCCGGCGGGAAGGCGGGAACAACGTGGGAATAGGGCTCGAACCCCGCCATCAGGATCATGGGCTTTTGGGAAAGGTCGATCGGGGGGATGGTGACTTCAACCGCTTTGGAAAGCCACGGAGTCTTGCGGCCCCAAGTGCCGCCTTCGATGGTGAGGGCGATGAGGGTCAGGAGGAAGACGATC
>CAYZXV010000026.1:0-11502 GCA_964482525.1 uncultured Rhodospirillaceae bacterium
GGAGCAGCACCCGATCAGGTCGCGGCCGTCGCCCAGCAGATGATTGACGAGCAGGCGAACGCGCGCGCCACGGTCTTTGAGCATTGGCAGAAAGCGCGCCAGCATAATCGTGTCGCCCATGCCTTGCTCATCCATCACAAGGATGGTTTTGCCAGTGATATCTTCGCCTTGCCAAACGGGCTGGGGTACTGGCGGGCGTGCAAGGCCGCCGACATCCTCAAACCGGGCGCGGTACCGCGCAAAGCCGCGCTTGTAGTCACCTTTGAGAAGCTCAAGGAGTGCGAGATGCCAATGATGATTGCCGTATTCGCGCTCGTCCACGCGGCGCGAGTCTTCATCCTTGATCGTCTGTCCTGCAAGGTCGATGGCTTTGCGATACGCAGCTTCAGCTTCGTCAAGGCGGTTGAGGAATTGATAAGTCTGGGCCAAGTTGTCCCACACCTCAACCCAATCTGGTTTAAGTTTCAGAGCATTTTGATAGGATTCAAGGGCCTCATGATCGCGCAGCACGCGGTTCAGCGCGACACCAAGGCCAAGCCAAACGGACGGGTTCTGCGGCATCAGTGCGGCGGCCTTTAAGCCAGCCTCGACGCTCAGTTCGTTTTGGCCATCCTTTTCAGCAAGGTTGCACAGGTTGAGCCAACCTTCGCCATAAGCGGGTTCGTCTGCGACGGCACGCTTCAGTTCTTCAATCGCGCGGGGCAGATCCTTTTCTTGTTGGTAGACGAGCGCGAGATTATTGCGAGCCTGCACATGGCGAGGGGCAAGGGAAATCGTTTTTTCATAGGCGTCTTTCGCGCCGCTTAAATCCCTCGACAGGCGCAGCGCGTTGCCGAGGTTATAGGGAAACTCCGGCCTATTTGGTTCGATCGCAATGGCCTCGCGGAAGGCTTCGGCTGCGCCCAAGAGGTCTTTGGCTGCCATGCGGACATTGCCAAGATAAAAGCGGAACAACGCTGCTTTGGGATCTAGCGCGATGGCTTTTTGGACATAGATCAGGGCTTCGGTGATTTGCCCCTTTGCCTCAAGCGCGAGGCCAAGGAGTGCAAGCGCGTCTGCATGCTGGGGCTGCTCAGTCAAAAAGGCGCGGTAAAGCCGCTCAGCCTCGACAAGATTGCCCCCCCGATGGGCGGTAAGGGCGGCGTTTAATGTGTCTGTCATAAAGCAGTCCCTATCGAGTTTACTGGACGCAAGAAAATAAATGGGACCCCCGCCTTCGCGGGGGTGACGGGATAGGGGGTAAATAATTACCAAACACCGTCATGCCCGCGCAGGCGGGCATCCCATTTTCTTTGTGTTTCATTCTCACATGCCCCTGACAAATTTTCTTCAAAGGAGTTATGGCGTTTTCTGGGGTGAAGGCGAGATCACGCCCCCGCATTTCTGAAAGCAGTCATCATACCCGGCTTGGCACCCGTTCATGCATGTGACGGGTATGCATTTGCTGATATCCTCAAAGTCGCGAGGGTGAAGCTCAACGGGTTTTTTCTCTCGAAACCGCTCGCGCACATAGTGCTCGTAATCGTCAATGGCCTGAGATTGCAGACGGTGGGTGCATAGCCGCTCGTCATAGCGGCAGACCGAATGGCAATGTTCTAAAGCAACCTTGCATTGATGGGCGCATAGGCGGCCCCCGGGGTTGCCGGGCGGCGCATAGGTGCGGGTGGGGGCTTCCGGGGTTGTTATGCAACCGGTAAGCACTAGAGCTACAAGGCAAAGAAGGATTTTTCTCATGGTTAATCATAATCCCCTCTCGAGGGGGATGACAAGGGGAGAAAGGTGCGCTATGAAGGCGGCCTTGATCTGGGAGACCCTCCCATAGCCCCTATAGCTCAGTTGGTAGAGCAACTGATTTGTAATCAGTAGGTCCGCGGTTCGAGTCCGTGTGGGGGCACCACGCTTCGCCCTTACGGGCTACGCGTGGCGCAGCCATATTGCTGCCCTTGAATCCCCGCCTTTCTCATGCCAAGAAGGCCTATGCCCCTTACCCTCACTCTTTTGGATTCTGGACGGCTGGACAAGGTTCTGGCTCAGGCGTTGGCGCAGGATGCGCAGGGCATCGCGCTGGGCTTGTCGCGCGCGCGGTTGCAACAGCTTATCAAGGGCGGGCATGTGCGCTGTGATGGCAAGGTGGTTGCCGAAGGCAAGCAACCTGTGGCCGCTGGCGCTGTGATCGAGATTGAGGTGCCGCCGCCCGTGCCCGCTACGCCCAAAGCCGAAGGCATCGCGCTAAACGTTTTGTACGAAGATGATGATGTTCTTGTGATCGATAAACCAGCTGGGCTTGTCGTGCATCCGGCGGCGGGGAATTGGGAACATACTTTGGTCAACGCCTTGTTGGCGCATTGTGGCGATAGCCTCAGCGGCATCGGCGGCGTGGCCCGTCCGGGGATTGTGCATCGTCTTGATAAGGAGACAAGCGGCCTGATGGTCGTGGCAAAAAATGATCGCGCGCATCAGGCACTCACTCGGCAATTTGCAGGCCGGAGCCTCAGTCGCATTTATCAGGCTGTTGTCTGGGGTCTTCCTAATCCGCTTGAGGGCGAAATCGAGGGCGCGATTGGTCGCCATCCGCGCGCGCGGCAGAAGATGGCCGTTGTGGCGCATGGCGGCAAAGACGCGCTGACCTATTACAAAACGCTTGAAGCTTTCGGAACATGGGCGGCTCTGGTTGAGTGTCGTCTTGCGACCGGGCGCACGCACCAAATCCGCGTTCACATGGCGCATCGGGGGCATCCTTTGATTGGTGATCCTGTCTATGGCACGCGCAAGGCCTTGCCCAAGAAAGCGGGGGAGCGGGGCCTTATCGCAGGGCTTCAGGCCTTCCCGCGCCAAGCCCTGCATGCCGGAGAAATAAAATTTCTTCATCCGGTGACGGGTAAGTCCATGAAATTTAAGTCAAACATACCGGACGATCTGTCTAACCTGTTGAAAACGCTGCGCCGCGAAACGAAGGCCTTGCAAAAAGGCGATTAGGTCCTATCTAATAGGGGGGCTAGGGAAGGGACGGTATGTCCGGCCATATTTTGTCCAAAATTTTTGGATAGAATTTCCCCTGAAGATAGAGATAACGAGACAACGCACAAGCGAGGGACCGTTTAATATCACCGCCGCAACTCTACCGGCCCTATCGGGCGAAGGCAGTTTGGCCTTCTATCTGCGGGAGATCCGCAGATATCCGATGCTGGACGCCGATGAGGAATATATGCTCGCCAAAGCTTGGCGTGAGCATGGTGATTTGCCGTCTGCGCATAAGCTGGTGACGAGCCATCTGCGCCTCGTGGCCAAAATTGCGATGGGGTATCGGGGCTATGGTCTCGCGTTGTCCGAGCTGATTGCCGAGGGTAACATCGGCATGATGCAGGCCGTCAAACGCTTTGACCCCGAACGGGGTTTTCGCCTTGCGACCTATGCGATGTGGTGGATCAAGGCCTCCATTCAGGAATATATCCTGCGTTCGTGGTCGCTTGTGAAAATCGGCACGACCGCTGCCCAGAAAAAACTGTTCTTTAACCTCCGTCGCCTGAAAAACAAGATGCGCGCCATCGACAATGGCGATCTTTCGCCAGAGCAGGTGGAATACATCTCGCGCGAGCTTGTCGTGCCGGAAGGCGATGTTATTGATATGAACCGCCGCCTTGCCGGTGGGGATCAATCGCTCAACGTGCCTGTGATGCGCGATGGCGAAGGCGATCAGGAATGGCAGGATTTTCTGGCCGACGAGACTGACTCTCATGAACAAATCATGAGCGACGCGCAAGAGCTTGAAGGGCGTCAACGCCTGCTCGTTCAGGCGATGAAGAATCTAAACGCGCGTGAGCAAGACGTCATTGTCGGTCGCCGTTTAAGTGAACCCGCCGTTACGCTTGATGATTTGTCGCAAAAGTTTGGGATCAGTCGCGAACGCGTTCGCCAGATCGAAGTCCGCGCGTTCGAAAAACTTCAGGCCGCGATTAAAAAGCAAGCCGCGCATGAAGGCCTTCTGATCGAGGCGTAAGGTCCTACCCCTTTTTCCCAAGCTTTGTGAGCGTCCGTGCGGCTTGCTTAAGGCCAGCGGCGACGTCTTCTTTGGCTTCGAATGTATAGGCGCCAAAACTGATCTCTGGCCGAAGGCCGGGCCCCCACAATTCTGTCAACGCGGCATACAGCTTTTCGGCGATGGCTTCGCCCTTCTTCCACGCATTTGCGTTATCGCATCGGGGAAGGAGGACCCCAAACTCGTCGAAGGCAAGGCGGCCTAAACTGTCGCTGCGGCGGACGCTTTGCCCAAGGGTTGTGGTGACGCAGCGCAGGGCCGCATCGACCACGGCGGCCCCATGCCTCACGCGAATGGCCTCTAGATTGTCGACGTTGAAATAAACGACGCTGGACTTCGTGTCGTAACGTTCGTCAAACGCCAGCATTCGCGCGATTTCACGGTTAAAGTCTGGGCGGTTGAGCATTTCCGCCTCGGCTTTCTCTGTGCCGTCGTCCCGCTCAAGGATTTTAAGGCGGGTTTCAAGCTCTTGCACCCGGACCCGAGCCAGCACCAATTCAGCGCACAAATCGCGCCATATGCCTCGTTGTTCGAGGGTGAGGGGCGCATCTGCCAGCTTGTCGGTCAAAAGGTCAATTGGGGAGGACATAAGGAAGGGGCCGTTTAGGTAGATCGTGTTTGAGTCTAACCATTTTCTTTAATAACACTCTATGATTTTCCTGAAAAAGTTATTAACTTCCATTTTTGCCTTACCAGAAGGGGATTACGATGCCAGCCAAGACTAAAAAGACTGCCAAAGCCACAACCACCAAAAAGGCGCCAAGCGTTGGCATCATTATGGGCAGTCAGTCCGATTGGGAGACGCTTGAAAACGCGGCTAATGTGCTGGACAGCTTTGGCGTTGGCTATGAAAGTCTTGTGACTTCGGCGCACCGGACGCCCAAGCGCATGTTTGACTATGCCACCACGGCGGCTTCTCGTGGGATCAAAGTGATCATCGCTGGTGCAGGTGGGGCAGCGCATCTGCCCGGTATGACGGCGTCGCTTACGCCGCTACCCGTGCTCGGCGTTCCGGTGAAAAGCCGTTCCCTTGACGGGCTCGACAGCTTGCTTTCCATCGCGCAGATGCCAGCGGGTGTGCCTGTTGGGACGCTTGCGATTGGCACGGCTGGTGCGATCAACGCCGGGTTGCTTGCCGTGTCCATTCTTGCGCTTGAGGATAAAGAGCTGTCCAAGCTCTATGCGCAGTGGCGTGAAGTGCAAACGGCCTCGGTTGCGACAAGCCCAACAGCGAAGAAGAAACCAGCCGTGAAAAAGAAAGCGGGACGGAAAGCGTGAAACCTTTAGCCTCTGGCCCTGTGATTGGCATTCTTGGTGGCGGACAGCTTGGCCGCATGACCGCGATGGCGGCCGCGCGGCTTGGGATTGCCTGCCACATATATTGTCCCGAAAACGATGTGCCAGCGCTCGATGTGTGCGCCGTGCATACACAAGCCGCCTTTGACGATGTTGAGGCGCTCACGCGGTTTGCCAAAGCCGTCGATGTTGTGACCTTGGAGTGGGAGAATGTGCCGCTCGCGGCGCTAGAGATTTTGGCGCGTCACGTACAGGTTCGTCCGGGGCCTGATGTTTTGCGTATCGCGCAGGATCGTGGGCTTGAGAAGGCGTTTGCCCGGCGTTGTGGGATTGGGACGGCCACGTTTGCCGTGGTCCGCTCTGTGCAGGAGCTAGCGGAGGCGCTTGAAAATTTTACGCGCCCCTGCATCCTGAAGTCCACGCGGATGGGTTACGATGGTAAAGGGCAGGTGCGTATTGATGAAGGCATGACAGCGGCGCAGGCTTGGACCCAAATGGGTAGCAATGAAGGAATCTTGGAAGCTTTTGTTGATTTTGAACATGAAGTTTCTGTGATCGTTGCGCGCCGCGCCGATGGTGTAATGGCTGCATACCCCGCTGTGCTCAACATTCATCGCAATCACATTCTGGTGGAAACGCATGCGCCCGCGCCGTTATCGGTGGCTGTGCTTGATGAAGCCGATGAGCTTGCCAAAAAAATGGCGAAGGAGATTGGCGTTGTTGGCCTTCTTGCGATTGAAATGTTCGTCTTGAAAACGCCGAATGAACAGGGTCACAGGCTTTTGATCAATGAAATCGCGCCGCGTCCGCATAATTCCGGGCATTGGACGATTGATGCGTGTTCCTGCAGCCAGTTTGAAATGCTCGTGCGCGCCGTGTGCGACTTACCGCTTGGCAACCCAGAACCGCATCACAAGGCCGTGATGTATAATATTCTTGGCGATGAATCGTCCAAGTTTGAAGGATGGCTTACCGATCCGTCTGCGTGCCTGCACCTCTATGGCAAAAAGGAAGCCCGCGAGGGCCGCAAGATGGGGCATGTGACGATGTTGCAGGATTAGGAGAGAATGGCTAACGTTTTGTTCTATCAAAGAAATGTCCGGTCATAGGGTTTGAGTTGAATTATGTTATAACATATGTTATAACTGCTTGGCTCATGCCATGAATAGGAACCGGATATGCGCGCGAAAATCACACAAATAGGCAATTCGACTGGTCTCATCATCCCAAAAGAAATGGTTGATAGAATGAACATCAAGAAAGGCGATGATGTTTTTTTATCGCCGACAGAAGATGGGTTTACGGTCGTTCGGAACAGCAAGGAAATTGACGAGCAAATGCAGGCCGCAAAATTGGGAATGGCCGAGTATAGCCATGCGCTCAGGAAGCTTGCGGAGTGATGAAAGCTTATAAATGGATCAAGCTTGAAACTGTTCTTGGAATCCACGCTGAGCAAATCAGGGCTCATGGTGGGCGTAGTGGTTTGCGGAATGAAAGTCTTCTTGAGTCGGCTTTGGCAAGGCCAGAGAATCGGGTTGTGTATGACCGTTCCGATATCTTTGATCTTGCTGCGGTCTATGCGAATGGGATTATCTCAAACCATCCCTTCATCGATGGGAATAAGCGCACAGGATTTCTATCAGCTTATGTCTTCTTGTATGTGAATGGATGGCACCTTCAGGTCCCAGAGGTTGACGCCTATATGGCTGTGATGGTGCTTGCTCAAAAGGAAGTCGGCGAGAAAGCCTTTGCCGCATGGCTTCGAAAGCACAGCAAGCGCATAAGGAAGGCTGGTGCGGCATCACCTAAAAAGAAAAAACCGCAATAAAGCGATCACACCCCATCCTCTTTCACGACCTTCGCGAGGTTGTCGCGGGCGGCGATGGCCTGATCCTTAAGCGGCTCTGGCGCTTCGTGCGTAAAGATCGTGAAGACGTTCTTGGGCGTCAGGACAAACAGAATCTCAACATACACGGCTTGGCCCGTCATGCCTTCGCTTGGCGCACAAACGGCCTCAGCCGTTTGGATGCGGCCTTTGTCTGTGGATTGTACGCGGGCAACCTCGCCCTTGAACTTGCCAGCGCACTTATCCCGAAGTCCCTGCATATGGAGGCCGATAAGGTCCGTAAGGTTCTTTTCTCCCGGCACGGGGCGTTCACGCACACCGCCTAAAATCTCACCAAGACGCCAGACATGATCGGCGGGACGTTTATCTGGTGTCATATGGGAAAGAGAGAGCGGCTCCGCATCCCCAAGGCCAGCTTTCTTCAGCAGCGCAGTCATACGCTCTGGAAGCGGGGCGGCTTTGGGTTGCTCCACTTTCTTATTAGGTACAGGTGGTGTTTCGCTAGGCTGTGGTGCTTTTGCTGCTTTAATGTCCGGTTCAGGGTCAGAGGCGACAGGAACTGGCGCGGGGGGCAGGGCTTCTGGTTCTGTCGGAGAGACGACAACGTCGGCTTCGCCTTTGGCTTCGGCGCAGGCCTGCAAGCGGATCAAAAGCTCACCCATGGCAGGAAGGGCAAACGTAATTTTCTTGGCGCTTGTCCCGATTTGGGCCTCGGAGCTTGCCGCAAGACTTTTGCGGAAAGCGGGATTTGCACCCATTTGGATGAGGAGCGCATTGGTATCCAGCGCCTCGGCGCGAACCTTTTGTTCCGCACCCGCATTCAGGGAAAGGAGAAGGTCGTAACGTCCACCCGGCTTGAACCCGGCGTCTGGGATCGTAAAGCCCAAATTAATCTGACCAACGGGGGAATGTGCGACAGTCAGAGCCCGCCCATCAGCAAAGGTTTTTTCAGCAATACAAAAGGCAATGGTTCCGTCATTTTCCGTGACGGCCTGAATGGGCAGGGCGTGAGCCCCTGCAGGGGCCAAAAGGGCGCATAGAACCAAGAATGGAAGAAATCTGGGCATGGATAACCTGTCTGACGGGATAGCGTTTACGTCTGAGTCCGTTCATAATGCTGTCAGGCCGTGCGAATCACAAGGTTTTTGTTTTTCGCCCGCCTTTCTGTTAAAGAGGACGTATGAACGAACCTAAAGCATACAGCATGGCTGATCTGGCCGCCCGTGTTGGCGGTCGTTTGTCCGGTGATGGCGCGGCCATGGCCGCGCGGTTGGCCCACCCGTCACAAGCAGATGGTGAAGGGGATTTGGCACTGGCCATGGACCCGAAACTACTTCCGCTTCTGGCCGAGAAAGGCATAAAGCTTGCCGTCCTTGCCGAAGGGGTCGATAGGCCGTCTTGTCTACGTGCGGCAATTTTTGTTTCCAGGCCACGGCTTGCCATGTCGGGATTGACATCCCTTTTCGAGAAAAAAGTTATCCTTCCTGAACGCATCCACCCGACGGCCATAATCGAACCGGGGGCAGAACTTGCCGATGACGCTGTTGTGGGAGCCTTTGCCTATATTTGCACCGGCGCCATGATTGGCAGGGGCTGTGTGCTTCATCCCCAAACCTATGTCGGGCCTGACGCCATAATCGGCGAAGGCAGCCTTATCTATCCCGGTGTCCGTATAGGGGCGCGGGTTAAGATTGGCGCGCGTGCGATCATCCACTTTAACGCCAGTATCGGCTCGGATGGGTTTAGCTTCGTCACGCCAGAGGTCGGCAGCGTCGAAGCCGCAAAGGCCACGGGCGAGATTGGGGCCGCGCAGAATATGCATCTGCTTCGGATTTCCTCACTGGGAAGCGTAGAGATTGGTGACGATGTCGAAATCGGCGCGAACACCGCTATCGACCGAGGGACCATAGTTTCGACTCGTATTGGAAGTGGTACAAAAATCGATAATCTGGTCCAAATCGGGCATAACGTTGTCATCGGCGAAAATTGCCTTTTATGTGGACATTCCGGCGTTGCAGGAAGCAGCGAGCTTGGCAATCGTGTGGTTCTTGGTGGTGGCGTTGGCGTTGCCGATCATGTGACCATTGGCGATGATGTCGTTGTCATGGGCAAAAGCGGCGTTGCCGGATCTGTTCCGCCACGCACGGTTGTTGGGGGCCTTCCCGCAAAACCCCGCGCCAAGTATCTTGAAGATCTCAAGAATATTGGCCGCGTGAAATATCTTTCCGAAAAGGTGAAGAACATTCTTGAACGCCTCGACGTCTTGGAACGGTCTGGGCATTCATGAGCGAAGATAGGCATATCCATATCATCGGAGCAGGGCTTTCAGGGCTGTCGGCCGCGCTTCAATTGTCGTTGATGGGTCAGAAGGTGACCGTGTATGAGGCTGCGCCCTATGCGGGCGGGCGGTGCCGGTCTTACTATGACAAAGGGCTGGACTGCCGAATTGATAATGGCAATCATCTGGTTCTCTCTGGCAATGTGGCGGTTCAAGATTACCTTGAGCTCTCTGGCGCGCGTGACACGGTGGTCCAGCAGGCGCAGCCCATTTTCCCCTTTATGGATTTGCAAACGCGCGAACGGTGGGTTGTCCGGATGAACAACGGGACGATCCCGTGGTGGATTTTCGACCCCAAACGCCGCATTCCGGGAACTAAGCCGCTCGATTACCTTTCTGTCTTAAAACTGATGATGGCGGACGAAACGGACACGGTAGCCCAAACGCTCGATACCAAAGGGGCGATGTTTAAGAGGTTTTGGGAGCCACTGGCCATTGCGGCACTGAATACCGAGATTGAAAACGCCTCCGCACGGCTTTTAGCCAATTTGTTTTCGCAAAGCTTTGGTGCGGGCGGAAAGGCGTGCTTGCCAATCCTGCCAAAGGTTGGCTTGTCCGAAACGTTTATTATGCCGTGCCTTGAAACTTTGCGTGGTCGTGGGACAGAGATCAAGTTTGGTCAGAGGCTTCAGGCCATCAACGTAACAAACGATGGTTTGGTCACCCACTTGAATCTGGGCGGGCAATACATGACGCTTGGCCCCAAAGATTGGGTAGTGCTTGCTGTGCCGCCTTGGGTTGCCCAAGAAATCATTCCAAACCTTCTCGCACCTCTTTCATTCCGTGCGATTACGAACGCCCATTACCGGATCGAGGTGCCGCAGAATCCGGCAGGATTCACGGGCCTTGTCGGTGGACTGGCCGAATGGGTGTTTGTGAGGCCGGGTGTTGTGTCTGTGACCATCAGCGCGGCTGATCGCTATGAAGAACAGGATCAAGAGGCGTGGGCTCTTGCGGTTTGGGATGATTTGGCGCGCCTCTTTGATCTTGATCCCGGGAAGGTGCCGCCTTGCCGGATTATCCGTGAAAAACGCGCAACCTTTGCTGCCACCCCGGCGCAGGAAAAAATGCGGCCGATGTCGTATATCGGCTGGAGAAATCTTGCGCTTGCTGGAGATTGGACGGCGACGTCGCTCCCCTCCACGATTGAAGGCGCTCTGCGCTCCGGCGTTAAGGCTGCACAGGTGGTTATGCGCTGGAGCGAAGGGTAGAGTATAGGTCTACTCTTTTTCTTTCGTCTCTGGCTCATCCTCGGCGACTTCGCCTTCGCCCGCAAAGAAGATATTACGTAAAAAGCCCGGCGTCAGAAGCGAGACGGGGTTGACGGAAACATCGGGGTTGCCAAGCGGCCCCTTGATGGTGAACGAGGCCGCAATCACGCCGCCATCTTTACCGCCTGTAATCACATCGCCAATCAGCGGGATTGAGCTGATGATGCTGTTCATAAAGCTGAACGGCACCAGTGTTCCGGTGAGTGCGGCAACGTTGGTGTCGGTGTTAATGCGCCCGTCCAAATTAATGCCCGCGACAGAACCGACCGCGCGCACATTTTTGAAATCGACCGCCTTGGGCGACCATGTGAAGTCGCCAAGGACGCGATCAAACGCAGCCTCACCGGTGATCAAATCCACAAGCCCAAAGGGCGAGACGGCGCTCAATAGACGGGCGAGGATTGGCATATCCTTGACCGAGAATGACGTGATTTTCAGGTGTCCATCGATGGCATAAGGATCGGCAGGTTTGCTCTCGCCCTCGATGCGAAGCGCGCCGCCCTTGACGCTTTGGCCAAACCCAAGCCCCTGCAATGCATTGCCGAAATTATCGGAATGAACCTTCAGGGATTTTATACCGCCTTCTTGTTTGAGGCGGATGGACAGCGGATCAGTCCCCTGTGCCATGCCGTAAAGGTCGATGCTTTCCCACCCGCGCTCGCTGCGCTTTGCGGTGCCGGAAGACCATGCGTTCGCTTTGGCGGTGGACGGTCGC
>CAYZXV010000027.1:0-11381 GCA_964482525.1 uncultured Rhodospirillaceae bacterium
GTCATCACTCAAGTGAATGGAAGAGAAATCATGGATCCGGCCTCGTTGGCCTATCGCGTTGCGACATTACCGCTTGAGAGTGAAGCAGAACTTCAAATCCTGCGCAGCGGGAAAGCCTATAGCCTTCGTATGAAGCTTATTGCGCCACCCGAAGACCCCCCACGCAAGCAGCAGACCATCACGGGCCGCAACCCGCTCTCTGGCGCGACAGTAGCGAACCTTTCGCCAGCTGTGGCCCAAGAATATGGGTTTAAGGATATCGAAAAAGGTGTCGTCATCACGGAAATAGTCGAAGGTTCTTTGGCCCAGCGTTTGGGCCTTCAACCTGGCGACATTGTGGCGAAAGTCAGCGGTATTACCATCGGTGAAGTCGGTGATTTGTCGCGTGCACTGGACGATGCACCGCGCGGCGGATGGCGGCTTAGTGTTGTCCGTGATGGACAAACACTGACGATGCTTCTTCGTGGTGGGTAGAGGTCTTGGTGACACACGCCGATACGGCCGTTTATTTCAGTAACGCACGTGCGGCTGTTAAGGCGCTTTCGACACTGAGTGTTTCCATCAGGTTCGGCGCAAAGGCGCCCGGATAGGGTAATTTGGCCAGCAACGTGTCAGACGATTCCGGCGTGCGTACCACCGCCGTATGATCTCCCCATGGGCCATAGATTTTTTCCCATCCCGGTCCAAAGAGGCCCAGCGTTTTTGTGCCTACGGCTGCTGCCATATGCATCAGGCCGGAATCATTACCGATAAAAAGCTTGCATCGCTCCAAAACCGCTGCAGCACTCATCAAATCCATGCCAATCAGGTCGATAAGGCTAGATGGGTCTAGGGCGTCAATCAAAGGTTGGACCTGATCGCGCTCCTGTGGCGCGGCAGCGATCGCAAAGCGAACAGCTTCGCCCATTTCATTGCGTAAGGTTTGTGCGAGCGCGATGAACTTATCAATGGGCCATTGTTTTGGGCCAATTGGCCGCAGGGCCCATGGCGATGACGAACGCGCCATCTGGGATCAATTCTTTGGCCCGTGTCTTGGCCTCTGCGCTTGTCCAAATATGAGGGGAAGGTGGCTCGGTAAGCTCAAGGGCTCTGGCGTGGTCTTCGACCTTATGGCGGCCTGTGTTGTGGGCCAACCGATAGTGCTTTTTCTCTGCATAAAGCAGACGTGTCACAAGGCTGTTCCGTAGATCGATGATAAGGTCCCAGCGCGTCCCCACACAGGCTTTCCACAGCTTGATCCAGTGGGCATTGTACTTTTCTTTTTTCAAGAGGATCAGCGCGTCAAGGCGAGGCACCGCTCGAAAGATATCCGCCGCGACGGGGCCACAGGCGATTGTAAACCTAGCCTCTGGATAGGTTTTTTCGAGCCACGCGAGCAAGCCTGTGGTCAAAACGGCATCGCCGATGCGGTTCGCGGTGATAAAAAGAATACGCATGGGGGTCAGAAGGGACAATAGAGAGGACTGGACGGAACCTAAATAATTCCGTCATTCCGGAGCACTTTTCTCTTCGTCGCCATTCTTTTTGGCGGCGAAAGAAAAGTGAATCCGGAATCCCATTTTTTCTTCACCATCACCAACAAAATGGGATTCCGGATCTTCGCCCTGCCATCACAAGTGATGTCAGGGCTCGTCTGGAATGACGTCGAAAGTTATCTTAGTCTTACTCCTCGTTTGGCAGGGCGAGGAGCTTTTCGGCATCGATTTTCTTTTCCGTGATCTTCGCCTTGGCAAGGATAAAGTCCACGACCTTTTCCTCAAGGATCGGGGCGCGCAGGCGTTCGATCGCTTCGCGGTTCTTGGTGATGTATTCGATCACGGCTTTTTCCTGCCCCGGATACTGCCGCGCCTGCGCCATAATGGCGCTTTGCAGCTCGGCAGGCTCGACGGCTATCTTGTTCTCTTCGGCAACATGCGCGAGCAAGAGGCCAAGGCGAACGCGACGCTCGGCGATCTCACGATATTCAGCCTTAAGCGCGTCATCGCTCTTTTTCGCATCATCGGCATCAAGGCGGCCTGCGGCCTTATCCTTCAAAACTTCCTGCCAAATGCCGTTGAACTCGGCCTCGACAAGGACTTCCGGAAGCTCAAAGCTATGGGCATCGGCGAGCTTGTCCATCAATTCGCGCTTTAAAACTGAACGCGAGATTTGGCCATAGTTTTTGCCAATATCTGCAGCAATCCGTTCGCGCAATTTAGCAAGCGAGGGGAAGCCGACTTCCTTGCCCAGCTCGTCGTTAATCTCAACGGGCTTGTGGGCGCGGATTTCCTTTACGGTTACATCAAACACGGCCTGTTTTCCTGCCAGATGTTTGGCATGGTATTCGGTGGGGAAAGTGACCTTGATATCTTTACGCTCACTGGCTTTCATGCCGACGATCTGGTCCTCAAAGCCTGGAATAAACGAGTTCGAGCCAAGTTCAAGGTGATGACTCTCGCTCTTCATGCCGTCATGGGCGACGCCATCCACGGTGCCTGCAAAGTCGATGACCACAGTGTCGCCCTTGCCTGCGGCGCGCGGCGTGCTGATGGGTTCGGGGCCGCGCATGGATTTCGCGATCCGTTCGATGGCTTCGTCCACGGTTTTATCGGCTACGTCGGCGACTTGCTTTTCAAAGGTCAACTTGCCAAAGTCCATCGGCTTAATCTCAGGCCAAATTTCAACTTTGACTGTAAAGGACACATCCTTGTCGCTTGCGTTGTCCTTTGCGATGTCAACATCAGGTTGGGCCGCTGGGCGCCATTTACGCTCACTAATCGCGTTGTTCATCGCGTCGGTCATAAGCTTGTCGACGACCTCGCCTTCGACTTCCTCCCCAAAGCGTTGCTGGATCAGGTGCAGGGGCGCTTTGCCGGGGCGAAAGCCTTGGATGTTCGCCGTTGTCGCGATGGCCTGAAGGCGTGTGGTCTTCGCTTGTTCAATGTCCGCGCGCGGCACGGTGATGGTGAGAGCGCGCTTTAATCCTTGGGCCTTGTCTTCCTGAACCTGAATCATCTGACATTCTTCCTTGTTTGATTTCGTCTTTTTATCCGGCTTCCTGAGCCTTGGCTCGCATAACGAGTCAAAGGCTGTGGTACGGGCGAAGGGATTTGAACCCCCACGACTTTCGTCACTGGAACCTAAATCCAGCGCGTCTACCAGTTCCGCCACGCCCGCGCACGGAATGGGTTTTCTAGATGGATTTTCACAAAAGCGCAAAGCTTTTAGCTATGATCCCGCAAACGTTCGCGAAAGCGGCTTTGAAAGGCTTCAAGTGCCAAAGTCCGGGTTTCCAGCGTGGGCTGGCCCGCCCCACGGGTGACGTGAAGCTGGAAACGGACATGCGGGATACCCATTTTGTCGGGCGCGACATCCATCACTTGGGCCGTTTCCACAAACGCGCCTGTCCCGACGCGACGGTAACACGCGCCGACCTCAACAGGCGAAGAAAACTGTGCCAAGGCCCCCAAAATCACGGCATGGTCCTTTATGTCTAGAAGTGGCCTATTATGGACATCTTTTCGATCAGTTGACAAGTCATCCAGCGCCATTTTAACCATATTTTCAGGTTTTTGGGTCTTTTTTCTATCAGTCGCGCGTTCCAGCGCGGCGCTAACCTTTCCATTAAGGATAACAGCCTTGAGTATTCATACTGTCTGCGTTTATTGCGGTTCTTCGAACCATGTTGACCCCCTGTACAAAAATGCTGCCGTCGCACTGGGCACAGCTCTAGGCGTGCGGGGGTTTCGGGTGGTCTTTGGCGGGGGGAATGTGGGGCTTATGGGTCTGATGGCCAATGCGGCGCTCAATGCGGGGGCAAAGGTGACCGGGATCATCCCAGAGCATATCCGCGTTCATGAGGTGGAGCATAAGGGCCTGTCCGAGTTGATCGTGGTGGATACGATGCATGTGCGCAAAGCGATGATGGCCGAGCGCGCGGACGCCTTTATCATTATGCCCGGTGGGTTTGGTACTTTGGATGAAGCCTTTGAGATTATGACGTGGAAGCAGCTTGGCCTGCATACCAAGCCGATCGTCTTCTATGATGTTGAAGGGTTCTGGGATCGCGCGATTGCGCTCATCGACCATTTAATCGAAACCAAGTTTGCCCAGCCGACCTGTCGTGATCTTTTTGCAGTGGCTCGAAGCATGGACGAGGTTTTTTCCTCCCTCGCGGTGCCTGCTGGCCCCAGCATGGATCCAGAGAAAAAGTGGGATTAGAAGCGCGTTAGGGATTCACGCAGGTGGCGGCTTTTCGGTTCATAATATCATTTGGGTAGGAGGCTGGTATGGGAAACCTTTCACCACCACCGGCACAGATCCTTATACACCCCGCCCCTAACCCCTCCCCAAGGGGAGGGGGATTTTACCGTGTTTGTGGAAATTAAATTTTCGAGTTGAAATTTGAAAAAAGCTTTTTCCGTGATAACGCACGAGTCCCCCTCCCCTTGGGGAGGGGTTAGGGGCGGGGTCGGGAAAAAGAAGAAACGTCAGGCATCTTTATCCTAAAAGCTAAACTCCGCGACTTTCATTGCCTTTTACACTTTAAACAAACAGGGCAGATGACGGATGGCCTTTCATGAATGAACCAATGGACTGACCGATAAAAAAAGGAAACGGGATCCCCGCTTTCGCGGGGATGACGAAAAAGGAGAGACGGTTTCCACAAAAGCCGTCATTCCCGCGAAAGCGGGAATCCCGCTTGTTTTCTTTTTTAATGAGTCCGATCACAAAGGCGTCGGTATTACGTATCCAAGAAACTCCTGAGTTTCCGCGAGCGTGAGGGGTGTTTCAGTTTGCGCAGCGCCTTTGCTTCAATCTGGCGGATGCGTTCGCGTGTGACACTGAACTGCTGCCCGACTTCTTCCAGCGTGTGATCGGTGTTCATGCCGATGCCAAAGCGCATACGCAGCACGCGTTCTTCGCGCGCGGTCAGCGTGGCAAGCACGCGGGTTGTCGTTTCGCGCAGGTTGCACAGGATCGCGCTGTCGAGCGGTTGAACCGCGTTTTTATCTTCGATGAAATCACCCAGATGCGAGTCCTCCTCATCCCCGATGGGGGTTTCAAGGCTGATCGGTTCCTTAGCGATCTTGAGAACCTTGCGGACCTTCTCAAGCGGCATATGCAGCTTTTCGGCCAGCTCTTCGGGTGTCGGCTCACGGCCAATTTCGTGCAGCATCTGGCGGCTGGTGCGCACCAGTTTGTTGATTGTCTCAATCATATGCACGGGGATGCGGATGGTGCGTGCCTGATCGGCGATAGAGCGTGTGATCGCCTGCCTGATCCACCAGGTGGCATAGGTCGAGAACTTATACCCACGGCGATATTCGAACTTCTCGACCGCTTTCATCAGGCCGATGTTGCCTTCCTGAATAAGGTCGAGGAACTGCAGGCCGCGATTGGTGTATTTCTTGGCGATGGAGATAACGAGGCGCAAATTGGCTTCAACCATTTCCTTCTTCGCGCGGTTCGACTCGCGCTCGCCCTTTTGCACCGTCATCACGATGCGCTTGAAATCGCCGAGCGGAAGACCAGCTTCATCGCAGATCGCCGCAATTTCGGCGCGCAGACGGTCAGTTTCGCCGCTATGGCGTTCGACAAAGGCGGTCCAGCCTTTTACGTTGGGAGGGACAAGCTTGATTTCCTGCCCAAAGGCGGTCACGACGATCTTGCTTGCTGAAGCTGTGTCTTTGTCGGCGTCTTTTTTCCCATCCTTGCCCTTGGTATCGGCTTTTTTCGCGGGTGGCTTGGGCGAGAAAACTTCATCAAGCCAGTGCGCGTCGAGCTCGTGATGCGTATAGCGGCACAGGAAATCTTCACGCTTGATATGGCAATCGGTCGCAAAGCGCAGCATGCGCCCTTCGATACCCATCAAACGGCGGTTGAGGGTGTAGAGCTGCTGTACCAACTGTTCAAGCCGGTGGTTATTGAGGCGCACCGTGCGGACAAGGCCGACCAGCTCTTCTTTCAGTTGCTCGAACTTCTTCGTGGAAGCAGGGGACAGCTCCTCGCCTTTTTGGGCCGCGGCGTGACGCTGTGTTTGAAGGCGGAAAAGTTTACCGTAAGTTGTAGCGATGTTGTCCAGCGTCTCCATAACTTGAGGTTTCAGTTTTTCCTCAAGCATAGAGAGGGAAAGGTTTTCCTCATCCCCTTCGGCGTCGAACTCGCTTTCCTCGTCACCAAGATTGGACTCCTCGTCGTCCATTCCCTCGTTGGTCTCTGTGTCTTCGCCTTCGCCCATCAGGTCGGCTTCGCTGCCTGGCCCACCGCCATAAGTGGCTTCAAGGTCGATAATATCGCGCAGCAGCAACTTGCCTTCGTTCAGCCCATCGTGCCAACCCAAGATAGCTTGAATGGTAAGCGGTGACTCGCAAATGCCGCCAATCATCATCTCGCGTCCGGCTTCGATGCGCTTGGCAATCGCGATTTCGCCTTCGCGGCTTAACAGCTCGACCGAGCCCATTTCGCGCAGGTACATGCGAACCGGATCGTCCGTGCGTCCAGCTTCGGCGGAAATATTGCCCTTGGCTTCCTCATCATCCGTTTCTTCGGCTTCGGCGGCTTCGCCTTTTTCTTCGCTGGGTTCGTCATCCGCGGATTCCACGACGTTGATGCCCATTTCCGAAAGCATGGCCATCGTGTCTTCGATGAGGTCGGAATTGATCTTGTCCTGGGGCAGAACCGCGTTGATTTCGTCAATGGTGACAAACCCGCGTTCCTTGCCGTTCTTGATCATGCGTTTGACGGCTTCGGGGCCGGTGTCGATGACGGGGGCTTCCTCAAGACGTTCGGGCTCTGGCGGCGCTTCCATGGGAAGGGCCAGAGAGGCCTTCGTGATAGGCGAAGGCACGGCCTTTTGTTCGGGAATGGACGTCGCTTTTGGCTCTTGCGCAGGCGCGGTCTTTTTGACGGGCGCTTCTTTTTTGGGCGTTTCCGTTTTCGCTGCAGGTTTTGCACTTGCCTTCACGGGCGCAGGTTTCACCGCCTGCTTGACGGGGCCTGCCGTTTTCTTTGGCGCAGGTTTGGCGGCCGTTTTTGGCGCGGCTTTAACGGGTGCTTTACCCGTAGGTTTGGTTGCGTTCTTTTTCTTTGCTGAGGCTGAAACGGAAGCGGCCGTTTTTTTCTTGGAACTCGTCGAAGGTTTCTTGCTTGCCATGTGATGTCTCATACTCTCAAAGCGCCATGTGCGGCGGTTATCCGTGATCGGGGAGGCTTTCGCCCGTAGTCAATTCCTGATGAGCCGATTCGGCTAACAAATGCTCCATTTGCTGACGCAAGGCCATCAGTCGCGCAAGGTTCGCGTCCGAAGGATCATCGCGCCAAAGGTGATTTGCGGCCTGAAGATCGGCTTGAAGTTGCTCCTGTAAGTATTTGCTCCAGATTGATTTCCAACCCTGTCGTGCTTGCTCTATCGGGCGATCTGGGCGCGCGAAGCCAGCGTGCATATAGGTGGCCTCTGACATCACTTCGGCCCACGCTTTTTGCGCGTCTTTCGCAGCGTCCCCCACGGACAAATGGCGGTAAAGTGCCTCCACGTCAAGGGTTTCATGCGAATCATCCGAAAAAAGGTGGACAAGTTTTTGGCGTATATCGTCTAAATCTTTGGAAAAGAACGATATTCCGGAAAACTCATCCCCAAATTCGTTGAAAAGGGCTGGGTGATTCACCATAAGGGCAATCAGGATCTTCTCACGAAGTCTGAGCGCATTGGTTGGCTTGCGTCGTGGCAGAGGCGAGGGGGGGGCAACAAGCGGCGTTTTTCGTTTGAACCCACCAGGGGGTGCGCTGGCCGTGCGTGGGTCGGGCGACCAATGAAACAAGGTCGAAAGACGTTTCTCAACTTCGTTGCGATACAATTGGCGGAGCCCTTCATCGCGGATCATCATGACTTTTTGCCGGATGGCGCGGCTAGCGGTCGCGCGCTCTTCGGGGGTTTCCAGCTTACGTCCACCCAACGTCACATCCCACAGAGCATCGATCATGGGCTTGGCTTGCGCAATCACGCTTTGAAACGCGCCGCGACCACTGGCGCGGACAAGGCTGTCTGGATCTTCACCTTGCGGCAGATAGGCGACACGCGCCGTTTGCGCTTCGGTCAGCAAGGGAAGGGCGCGATCCATCGCGCGCACGGCGGCTTTAAGCCCTGCGCCATCGCCGTCGAAACACAAAATGGGGCTGTAATCACGATCGCGATCGCGCGCGTCAAGCGGTGGCAAAAGACGCCAAAGAAGTGTCAACTGGTCTTCGGTCAGTGCGGTGCCCAGCGGGGCAAGCGCGCCCATATAACCCGCTTGCGAAAGGGCGATGACATCCATGTATCCCTCGACGATGATCAAGGGTTGCCCCTGAGCCACGGCGGCGCGAGCACGCGCAAGGCCATAGAGTAGGCGGCCTTTGTGAAACAGAGGGTGATCGGGGGAGTTGAGATATTTGGGCTCGCCGCTACCCATAATGCGCGCCCCGAAAGCCACCGTCCGGCCACGCTTGTCGGGGACGGGGAACATAATGCGATTGCGAAAGAAGCTGTAATGATCGGGTCGGTCTTCTGCCTTTTTGATCAGGCCGACTTCCATCATTTCGGGCAGCGTGAAGCCTTGCCCCTGAAGCGAGCGGATTAAAAGCTGTGCATCTTGCGGCGCGAAACCAAGGCGGAATTGCCGGATTGTCTCACCCGTAAGGCCGCGCGTGCGAAAATACTCCAACCCCTCACGCCCGGAGGGTAGGCGAAGGTGCTCTTCAAAAAATAAAGTTGCCCGTTCAAGCAAGTCAAGAAGCCGTTTTTCGCGGTCATAGACTTCGCGTTGTTCAGGCGTGTTTTGGGGGACCTGAAGGCCCGCAAGATTGGCAAGAGTCTCCACAGCTTCCAAAAAGCTTTGCCCGTCATTCCGCATGGCAAAGCCGACGATGTCGCCATGCGCGCCGCAGCCAAAGCAGTGATAAAACCGCTTTTCGTCGTTGACGTAGAAACTGGGCGTTTTTTCTTTGTGAAAGGGACAGCATCCCTTGAACTCCCGCCCCGCGCGGGTCAGGCGCATGCGTTTGCCGATAAAATCCGACAAGGTGACGCGCTCGCGCAGCTCTTCAAGAAATTGCGGGGGAAAGGTCATGGATGCGCGATTAACCTGCCTTGGCGTTTAGGGCGTCTTTCACCATCGCGCCTGCTGCGGCGAAATCCATTTGGCCGGTATAGAGCTTTTTCAGTTCGCCCATCACCTTGCCCATATCTTTGATCGTGGCCGCGCCAGTGGCAGCAACAGCCTTTTCGATGGCGGCCTTCATGGCGGCAGCATCCATTTGTTGTGGCAAGAAACGTTCGATCACGGCGATCTCCGCCGTTTCTTGTGCAACAAGATCGGCGCGCCCGCCCTTTTCATAGAGAGCGATGGATTCACGGCGTTGTTTAATCATGCCTTGCAACATGCTCAAGATTTGATCATCCGCGATGCCGTCCTTTTTGTCGGCTGTGCGGGCTGCAATATCCATGTCTTTCAGTTTGGCCATAATCATGCGGATTGTGCCCAATGAGGCCGAGTCCTTGGCCAGCATGGCGGCCTTCATGGCATTCGTAATATCATCGCGGATCATGGCGGTTTCCTTATGGTTTGTCGGATTGTCAAGCGTGGCAGTCTACACGCAAGGACATCCCCAGTGCAATGATTGGGCAATTTTTCAAAGTTAATAAACCTAACAGCCCCATTTTCTTTTAGAAAAAGGCGAAGGGGGGATCAATCCGCAACCGGAAATGGCGGAAAACCAAGCTTTTTGGGATTGGTTCCGGTTGACAGGCGTAAAGAACGGCGCTTAACTGCCGCCATACTGAAGCAGCGGACGATCAGGCCGCCTTTTGTCCCGTCCACTCAAACACGAGGGAGATTACACGTGAATAAGAACGAATTTATCGCCGCCGTGGCCGATAGCAAAGCACTGGCCAAGCTTGATTTGTCTAAGGCTGCCGTGTCGACCATTATCGACGCTGTTTTGGACACGATCGAAGGCGCACTTAAGAAAGGCGATGAAGTTCGTCTTGTTGGCTTTGGGAATTTTTACGTCTCGAAGCGCGCGGCGTCCAAGGGCCGCAATCCGCGCACGGGCGAGGAAATCGCGATCAAGGCCTCGCGCACGCCAAAGTTCCGTCCCGGCAAACAGCTGAAGGACAGCGTTAACGGCACGAAGAAGTAAGGCTTCTTTTTTTATACTGGTCGGGGCCCAATGGCCCCGATCTGTTTTTGTGGCAAGACCGATTGTGATGTGCTAAGGACGGTCTTCCCAAGGTAAGGGCAGTTAGCTCAGCGGTAGAGCATCTCGTTTACACCGAGAGGGTCGGGGGTTCGAAACCCTCACTGCCTACCAAACAAAAACCGGCCTAAAGGCCGTTTTTTGTTTGGTTAGAGTTGGGTTTTTCGAACCCCAAAGGGGGTTCGACAAAACGCGAATGCGTTTTGGACGCCGCAGGCCAAAGGCCGAGGCGCCCCTTGAGGGGCAGAAACGCGAGGGATCGAGCGTTTCTGATCACTACAAGCCATTCCACAAGGCGTTCGCAGGCGTGGATGCGAACGCACAAAACAAAAAAGCATGGCGAAGACGCCGCGCCGCCGCAACGCGGCAAGCGAAACCCTCACTGCCTACCACATTTAGCTGATCCAATATAAAACGATTTAAGAAAATGGGACCCCCGCCTTCGCGGGGGTGACAGTTTTGGTATTGGATCGAAATTCTAGCCCGTCATGCCCGCGCAGGCGGGCATCCCATTTGTTTTCTTCCTCTTTATCATTTTATTTTTGACCAGCAATATATTAAACAATCTTGGCGAGGACATTCCCAAGGCGTTGGCTGAATCCCGTCGGGTCGGCAAGCGCTTCGCCGTCAAGCAAACGCGCTTGGTCGAGCAGCAACCACGCGATATCCCCCATATCATCTTTGGCGCCGTCCTGCGCGGCTTTGGTCGCCAATTTGCGGATCAGGGGGTGGCGCGGGTTGATTTCAAGGATGCGAACGCTTGCCGTGCGGATCTGGTTATGCTGCTTAAGGAAGCGTTCCAGATGAATATCAAGGTCACCTTCATCCGAAGCAAGGCATACAGGACTATCCGTCAGGCGGTCGGTCGTGCGAACATCCTTTATCTTGTCGCCGAGCGTAAGTTTCATCGCCGCGATAAGGGAGTCAACCTCGTTTTCTGGGGCTTTCTCGTTCTTCTCCTTGGTCTGGTCTGCCTTGGTTTCAAGCGGCGCGATTTTGTCGAGATCCTGTCCCGCGCGCGTGGCGGATTTGAACGTCTTGCCTTCATAGGTGCCGACGGCGGTGGGCCAGAAATCGTCCACAGCCTCGGTGAGCAGCAGGACTTCAATTCCGCGCGCTTTAAAGCCTTCTAAATGGGGGCTGCGCGCGAGCGTCTCTAGGCTGTC
>CAYZXV010000028.1:0-11267 GCA_964482525.1 uncultured Rhodospirillaceae bacterium
CCTCATAGGTCATAATTGGGGGCAATGCGACCCCAATGAACCCAAGAACAGGCGTACGCGCGTTTCCTTGTTGGTTGAAGAAGGCGATCAAACGCTGCTCATCGACACGTCGCCGGATATGCGCGAGCAGCTTCTTAAGGCGAATGTCCGTGACTTGACCGCAATTCTGTATACGCATTCGCACGCGGATCACAGCCATGGGATCGACAATATCCGCAGCGTGAATTGGATGACGGGGCGTTCGATCCCGCTTTATGCGGAAGCTTCGACCATGGAAGACTTACAGCACCGGTTTTCGTACATCTTTGAGAATCCACCTGTGGGGAACCGTTTTTTTCGTCCCGCTGTGGAGCCGCGTTTGATCGATGGCGATTTGATGTTTGGGGATGTTCTCGTGCGAACCTTCCCGCAGCAGCACGGCAAGGTCATCTCTATGGGGTTTCGGTTTAACGATGTTGGGTATTCAACCGACGCGGGCGCGCTTGATGAGGCTGCATTCAAGGCCCTTGAAGGGGTTAAGATTTGGATTGTGGGGGCCATCCGTGAGCGGCCCCACCACACACATGCACATTTAGACTTGGCACTAGAGTGGATTGAGCGGGTCAGGCCGGAGAAGGCCTATCTAACCCATATGGATCATTCCATGGACTACACCACGCTTCGCACACGCCTTCCATCCAATGTGGAACCGGCTTATGACGGGCTTGTGATTGAGGTGTAATTACTGCTCTGCGCTGGCGCGAACAGCGGTGCCGGATACGGCGACCATAAGCATGCCCCCCTTGGGGCCGACCGTCTCATAATCGATGTCGATGCCTATAACGGCATTGGCGCCAAGAGCTTGGGCCTTCTCGTTCATCTCCTGAAAGGCAATTTCACGGGCCTTAGCCAGTTCTTTTTCATAGGCGCCGGAGCGTCCCCCAAAGATATCCCGGAATCCCGCGAAAATATCCTTAAAGATATTAGCACCCAGAATGGCTTCTCCTGTCACGATGCCAAGATAACGTTCAATTTTGTAGCCTTGAAGCTGGGACGTTGTGGTGTGAAGCATAGGCATGAATCGCTCCGAGGTTGATTCTACTTAGAGGGTCATGATCAACGCTCTTTATGGTAAATGGCAAGAAAAATGAGGTGTTGGCCTCCGTCTTTCCTTTTTTAGATAGGGTAACTTGTAAAAAGGGGCATATTTTTTCTCTTTCTTGCTTGATTCAAGTGGGGCATATGCCCTAGGTTCTGGCCGTTTAACCTGAATCACGAAAAAGCGGAGACAATGATCCAGCCCTCGCCCCCAAAGCAGCGAAGAGACGCGCGCGCGCCCGATACCTCCTCTGTTTCTCCTACCGCCGTTCTTGTCCTTTCGGACGGAACGGTTTTTTTTGGCCAAGGGCTCGGTGCCGTTGGACATGCCGTTGGTGAAGTTTGCTTTAACACCTCGATGACGGGGTATCAGGAAATTCTGACCGACCCTAGCTATGCTGGACAGATTATTACGTTCACTTTTCCTCATATCGGCAACGTTGGAACAAACGAGCAAGATATTGAGTGCGAGAAAGTTGCGGCTTGGGGCCTTGTCCTTCGCACGGATATTACGGACCCTTCGAACTGGCGTGCGATACAGCCTTTGCAAGATTGGCTTGTTAAACAGAACTTAATTGGCATTGCAGGGGTTGATACGCGAGCGCTCACCATACGTATTCGCGATTTGGGCGCGCCGAATGGGGTCATCGCTCATGAACCCGATGGCAAGTTTGATCTTGAAGCCCTTAGGAAAGAGGCCGCCGCATGGCCGGGTCTAGACGGGATGGACCTTGCCCTTGATGTCACGGGATGGAAAACCTACGCCTGGGAGGAGCCTGTTCCAGGTTCGGCCTTTAAGGTTCAGACAGAGGCAAACAAAGCTGCTCTGACTCTTGATCCTGCCTCGCTGCCTCATGTTGTGACCATCGATTATGGGGTCAAGCGCAATATCCTGCGCTGCCTAGTTAGTGCCGGATGTCGCGTGACAGTGGTGCCTGCGAAGGCTTCCTTTGAAGAGATTATGGCGCTTAAGCCCGATGGGGTGTTCCTTTCGAATGGGCCGGGCGATCCCGCCGCGACGGGTGTTTATGCGGTACCAGTCATTCAAAAGATATTGGAGGCGGGGTTGCCCTTGTTCGGCATTTGCCTTGGGCACCAGATGCTCGGCCTTGCGCTGGGCGCAAAGACAACCAAGATGCCCAAGGGGCATCGCGGCGCGAACCACCCCGTCAAAGACCTTCAAACGGGCAAAGTTGAGATCACCAGTCAGAACCACGGTTTTATGGTGATCCCCGAAACACTCCCGGACAATGCCGAAGTCACGCATGTTAGTTTGTTTGATGGCAGCAACGAGGGGCTGCGGTTAAAAGATAAACCAGCGTTTTCGGTCCAATACCATCCTGAGGCTTCCCCCGGTCCTCATGACAGCCATTATCTCTTCAAGCGGTTTGTTGATCTTATGAAAAAGGATAAGTGATGAGACGGTTGTTCGAAAAGGGTTTTGAGCTTCCTAAAACGACGCTTCTTTTCTCTTTGACCCTTTTTCTTTCCGCAGCCTTGATGTTCACGGTTCAACCGATGGTGGGCAAAATGCTGTTGCCCCTGTACGGCGGGGCGCCGAGCGTGTGGCTTGCGGCGATGTCTTATTTTCAGGTGGCGTTGCTTGCGGGATATCTGTTGGCATTCTTGCTTTCCAAATTCTCGGCTCAACGCCAAATGCTTGTCGTGATTGCTCTGCTAGTTGCAGGATTTATGGTGCAGCCAATCCTTATAAAGGAAATGACAGGAGCGGAAGCGCCCCCGTGGGGGATCGTTATGATCTTGGCCGCGAACCTGTCCTTATGTTTTCTTCCGATTGCGTCGCTAAGTCCCAGCCTACAGCGCCTTTATGCGTGCCGGAGTGCTAATCCCTATTTTCTTTTTGCGGCCAGTAATCTTGGTAGCTTTGTTGGCCTTCTCGCCTATCCGTTTGTGCTTGAAAACTGGGTCGGCCTTTCACAGCAGGCGGAAGGGTGGCGGTGGGTCTATGCCGCTCTGATTGCCCTGTGCAGCGTTTGTTTGCTTTCGGTTCGGCGTTCTACAGAAAACAACCAAGCGTCGTCGGTGGCAAAAGAAGTTGCCCCCACGATCACGTGGAAGCAAAGGGGCTTGTGGGTCATCCTCGCTTTCGTGCCGTCAAGTTTGATGATGGGGGTGACCTCCCGCGTGACCATGGATACGGGGGCTGTGCCCTTGTTTTGGGTTTTGCCACTTGCGCTCTACTTGCTGACGATGGTTCGAGCTTTTGCGGAAAAAGATAATCGAGCAACGATTGGAACCCTTCTTCCGTATCAAACCGCTCTCTCTCTCTTGGTGGTTGCGCCGTTGCACACAATCACGATGCATTCTTCTTTGATCGGTGTCGTGCTTTTGCTCGGTGCTTTTACAGTCGCGGCACGAACGTTTCATGCTTGGCTCGCGATGGAAAAGCCACCAGCGGCGGCGCTCACGCAATATTATCTTTGGTTGGCGCTTGGTGGGGCCTTGGGTGGTGTGTTTAACACCTTTGTCGTGCCCTTGCTTTTCCCGACGGCGATTGAGTTCACGCTTGTCTTGCTGCTAGGCCTTTTCTTTATACTAAGGCGCTTTGGCATTAAATGGGATGAGCCCGTGGGCATGATGATTTCCTCCATAACGCTCATCGCCGTATTGGTGGCGGCCTTGTTTGCATCGGCAGAAAACGCCCTACTGGTTATCCTTGAGGTCGTTGTTTTGGTCTTCCTTATGCTTTTTAGTATGCGGCCTGCCTTGTTTGGCGTTGTACTGCTGGGTATTGGACTGGGTTCGGTTTCCGGTTTAGCCACCGGTGCGCTTGATGTTCATCGGAACTTCTTTGGGATCATGAAGGTATCTGAAGCTTTTCGAGAAGGTGTCACGGCGCGCCAATTGGTGCACGGGACAACGGTTCACGGGATGCAACAAGTTGCCCCAGAGAAAAAGACGGACGTCACAACCTATTATCTGCCGCTTGGCCCTGTTTTGGATGCAGTGCAAGCCAAACAGGTCGGTATGATCGGGTTTGGTGTTGGAACCTCGCTGTGTCACACGGCGCCGGGGCGGCAGTTTACGGTGTATGAAATTGACCCTGATGTCATCGTTCTTGCGGACAAATGGTTCGATTATATCAGAACCTGTGGACGGCCAACGTTCAAGATCGGCGATGGGCGCAAAGTCCTTCAGGACGATCAAGACGCCAGATATGACGCGTTGATCGTTGATGCCTTTTCTTCAGACGCGATACCCGTTCATTTGCTGACGAAAGAGGCGGCTGAGATTTATCTGAGCCGTTTGTCGCAAACGGGCGTTTTAGCATTCCACATCTCCAATCGTTACTATGACCTGCGGCCCCAACTCGCGGCGTTGGCAAAGACGCTTGGATTGGTGGCTGTTTTTAGGCAGGACGTGCCAGACAAAAAGAAAACGCCACTTGCCACCGAAAGTCATTGGGTTGTCATGGCGCAGGATGGCCGCCCCATAGAGGTGCTTAAAAAACAAAGGTGGACGGTTCTTTCCGACCAAGGGGCGCGTGTTTGGACAGATGATCGTTCGAACGCCTTATCGGCTTTGCGTGTTCAATCAAAAACTCAAAAGTAAACGGGATTCATCATGCCTAAAAGAACAGACATCAAATCCATCTGCATCATCGGGGCAGGCCCTATCGTGATCGGACAAGCCTGCGAGTTCGACTATTCAGGTGTTCAGGCATGTAAGGCGCTGCGCAGCGAGGGGTATCGTATCATTTTAGTCAACTCTAATCCCGCTACGATTATGACTGATCCTGAAATGGCCGACGCAACTTATGTAGAACCGATTACGCCAGAAATGGTAGCGAAAGTTCTAGAGAAAGAACGTCCCGATGCCCTATTGCCGACCATGGGTGGGCAAACGGCCCTGAACACGGCGATGGCTTTGGCTAAAGATGGAACGCTTGAACGGCTTGGGATTGAACTCATTGGTGCGAAACGCGCAGCGATTGAAAAGGCTGAGGATCGCCTTCTTTTCCGAAATGCCATGGATAAGATTGGGCTTGAAAGTCCCAAGAGCCAGCTTGTTCACACGATGGACGAAGCGCAAAAGGCGCTGGCCGATATTGGTCTTCCCGCTATTATTCGCCCCAGTTTTACGTTGGCCGGAACGGGTGGTGGGATTGCCTATAACAAAACGGAGTATACCGAGATTGTCGCAAGCGGTTTAGCCGCCAGCCCTGTGCATGAGGTTTTAATCGAAGAGTCAGTCCTCGGCTGGAAAGAGTACGAGATGGAGGTTGTCCGCGATGGCAAGGATAACTGTATTATCATTTGCTCCATTGAGAATGTTGATCCGATGGGTATTCATACGGGCGATAGCATCACCGTTGCGCCAGCCCTGACTCTTACAGACAAAGAATATCAAGTGATGCTCAATGCCTCAATTGCTGTGTTGCGCGAGATTGGCGTTGATACGGGCGGTTCGAATGTGCAGTTTGCGGTGAACCCCGAAGATGGTCGTATGGTGGTCATTGAAATGAACCCGCGCGTCAGCCGTTCCTCTGCGCTGGCGAGTAAGGCGACGGGCTTTCCGATTGCCAAGATCGCCGCGAAGCTTGCCGTTGGTTATACGCTTGATGAACTCAAGAATGATATCACCGGTGTAACCCCTGCGGCCTTTGAGCCAACAATTGATTATGTGGTGACGAAGATCCCGCGCTTTGCGTTCGAGAAATTTCCTGGGACCGAGCCGACCCTGACCACCGCCATGAAATCGGTGGGCGAGGTGATGGCGATTGGTCGCACATTCCAAGAGTCCTTGCAAAAGGCCCTGCGCGGGCTTGAAATTGGACTATGCGGTTTGAACGAGTTTGTGATCGATGGTGAAAACGATAATACACAGACGCTTCATGCGGCCTTGGCACGCCCGACGCCTGACCGTATCCTTGTCATCGCGCAGGCCCTTCGCCATGGTGTGTCGGTTGAGGATGTTTGCGCCATCTGTAAATATGACCCGTGGTTTGTCAGGCAGATCGAGGGACTCGTTAGGAAAGAAGATAAGCTTCGGCGTAGCGGGGTGCCTCAGGACAAGGCTGGGTGGTATAGCGTGAAGGCCATGGGCTTTTCAGATGCGCGGTTGGCCCAACTCACAAACAAGACAGAAAAAGAAGTGGCTGAGGCAAGACGAGCGCAAGGAGTCCTGCCCGTCTTTAAGCGCATAGATACCTGTGCGGCGGAGTTTGGGTCGCTGACTCCTTACTTATATTCGACTTATGAGCCTGCAAACGTGTATCAGCCGCCATCGTGCGAGACTCTGCCGTCCGATAAGAAAAAGGTGATGATCTTGGGCGGTGGGCCGAACAGGATCGGACAGGGAATTGAGTTCGATTATTGCTGTGTTCACGCCGTGATGGCGCTCCGTGCGGCCGGGATTGAGGCCATTATGGTCAACTGTAATCCTGAGACCGTCTCGACCGACTATGATACGTCGGATCGTTTGTACTTTGAGCCGCTGACTGCCGAGGATGTGATCGAGATCGTGCGGGTGGAGCAATCGAAGGGGGCACTTCTTGGCGTGATGGTGCAATTTGGTGGCCAGACGCCTTTGCGTCTTGCCCATGCGCTCGAAAAAGCTGGTATTCCTATTCTTGGGACCTCGCCTGACGCCATTGATTTGGCGGAAGACCGCGAGCGGTTTCAGGTTCTGCTTAAGGATCTTGGGCTCATGCAACCCGCTAACGGGCTTGCGCGGTCGCAGGAGGAAGCTGAAGGCGTAGCAGAACGCATCGGATATCCCGTGGTGATCCGCCCGTCCTATGTTCTTGGCGGCCGCGCTATGGAGATTGTTTATAATATTGAATCTCTCCGCCGCTACATCAATCAGGCGGTGCATGTTTCAGGTAATAATCCCGTGCTTATCGATCATTATCTTCAAAACGCGATCGAGGTTGATGTGGACGTCGTTGCAGATCGTGAAACGGTCTTTGTCGCGGGCGTGATGGAACATATCGAAGAGGCCGGTATTCATTCGGGCGACAGTTCGTGCGCGCTGCCGCCTTATTCCTTGCCAGATAAAGTGGTAAAGGAAATCCATCGCCAATCTGAGGCCTTGGCAAAGGCGATTGGTGTTGTCGGCCTTATGAATGTTCAATTCGCTGTCAAGGATAGTGAGATTTATATTCTAGAGGTCAACCCACGCGCCAGCCGCACGGTTCCGTTTGTCGCAAAGGCGATATCTGTTCCGATCGCGAAGATGGCCGCCCGCGTGATGGCCGGAGAGTCTCTGTCGGATGTTATGAGAGAGCTTGCCCCTCGGACTGGTTCAAATGGTCGCATGGCCGTGAAAACGCCTGTTTTCCCCTTCGCGCGGTTCCCTGGGGTCGACATCGTTCTTGGCCCTGAAATGAAATCGACCGGAGAGGTCATGGGACTTGACCGAGATTTTGCTCATGCCTATGCCAAGGCGCAGCTTGGGGCTGGGCTTAAACTGCCGAAGAATGGGACCTGTTTTGTTTCCGTGAAGAACAGCGATAAGTCTGCCACGCTGCCGCTTGCTCGAAAGATGGTCGAGATGGGCTTTTCCTTAGTGGCCACAGGTGGGACAGCTAAGGCGCTTGCCGATGCCGGGGTGCCTGTGAAGCGAATCAACAAGGTCTATGAAGGGCAACCCCATGTCGTCGACGCGATGATTAATGGCGAAATAGACCTCATGATCAATACGACGGCAGAAGGGGCCCAAACCCTAACAGATAGCTTTAGTTTGCGGCGAACGGCGCTTATGGAAGGGATTCCCCATTATACCACCATGGCCGGGGCTAGGGCGGCGGTAGAGGCTATTTCGGCCATGAGGACCGATACTCTTGAAGTTGAATCGCTTCAGTCGTATTCTAAGGGACAGAAACGTTAACATTTTATCCCGCTCAGGTCCCGTTGCCCATGCGGCAAGGGAAGGGTGGGTATTTGTGCGTTTCGTTTTCAATGACACGAAGTGAGGAGTGTGCCATGACCGATAAAGTGCCAATGACTGCGCAAGGATATGCTCGTTTGGAAGAAGAGCTTAAACACCTTCGCGCTGTGGAGCGGCCCGCGATCATTAAGGCGATAGCCGAAGCACGGGAACATGGCGATCTGTCCGAAAATGCCGAATATCATGCTGCCCGCGAGCGTCAGAGCTTTGTAGAAGGGCGCATACAGGATCTCGAAGACAAAGTCGGACGCGCGGAAATCATTGATGTCACGAAACTAAGCGGCAAGGCCGTTATGTTTGGTGCGACCGTGACCCTCGTTGATGAAGAGACAGAAGAACAAGTCACCTATCAAATCGTTGGCGACGAGGAGTCGGATATCAAGGCTGGTTTTCTCTCTATCTCTTCGCCGCTTGCCCGCGCCCTTATTGGGAAGGAGAAGGGTGATTCGGTTGAGGTCAACACGCCCAAGGGCGCGCGCTCGTACGAAATCGTTGGGGTCGTTTTTAAATAAGCGCCCCACCTATTTCGAATGACGCCGTGTCAGGCGTCTGCTATGAAGCCCGTGTAAGCAGTGCGCTGAAAGAGGCTACCAAATGAATCACGTCATCGATCTGATAAGAGAACATGGAGAGATGTTCTACCTTATCACGTTCATATGGACTGCCCTTGAAGGCGAGACCTTCGTGATTTTTGCCGGTCTTGCGGCCCAGCGCGAACTCCTTGATTTCCGAGCCTTGTTTTTTGCTGCCGCGTTCGGAAGCATGTTTGGGGACCAAATTATGTTTTTCGTCGGGCGCTATTTTGGGCCAAGGGTGGTTCGGCGCTATCCGAAAATCAAACCGAAACTCGATAAGATTCTAGCGGCGCTTGAAAAGTATTCGACCTCTTTTATCCTAACTTATCGCTTTATGTATGGGCTGCGGAACGTGAGCGCACTTGCGGTTGGTATGAGTCATCTTTCATGGCGGCGCTTTTCTCTTTTGAATGCCGTTGCGTCGTTTTTGTGGGCTTTTACGTTCTGTGGGGCAGGGTATCTTTTTGGAGATATTCTGGAACGCATGGGGATTGGGGACGAGGAAATGGTCAATATCGAGGTGCGCGTGATCATGCTTTTCGCGCTTTTCGTTTTCCTCCTTGTGGTCTTGCTGCGTTATCGAAAGGCCCAGCGCGAGGCCCTTTTGGCGGCAAATCAACCCCCAAATTATGAGGACGGCGGTGTGTCCAGCCCGGGCGAAGGTCGGTCTTGAGGCTAATATATCAACATATTGATATATAAATGTTTTATGTTGTTTTCTGATAAAAATTCATCTTTTGTTCCCGTTCTTATGCCCAAAAAAAATGACAAACATAGTGACAAACTGCTGGACAGCCGCTCTTTGGCAGCCTAGAGAAAAAGCCTCTTGGGTAAGGGCGATTCCGTGTTTGCCCTCTCGGGCGTGCGGCAGGTGAGCCGCAGGAGCGGGCCTTGCCCCTTGTTTATCAACAAAAGAAGGTTGAACGGATCATGAGCGATATCGCAGAACGCGTGAAGAAGATTGTTGTCGAACATCTTGGTGTCGATGCGGCCAAAGTTACAGACAATGCCAGCTTCATCGATGATCTGGGCGCAGATAGCTTGGACACAGTCGAGCTTGTCATGGCGTTTGAGGAAGAGTTTGGCGTCGAGATTCCCGACGATGCCGCTGAAAAGATCGTAACCGTGAAGGATGCGGTTGCGTTCATCGAGCAGAAAAAAGCCGGTTAATTCCGGTTTCTGTCCCGGTTTCATGTGGGATGTCTGAAAAATGAGAAGAGTTGTCGTCACCGGTCTTGGGATGCTTTCGCCGCTGGGCGTGGGCGTAGATGTCAATTGGACCCGCCTTACGGCGGGGCAGAGCGGCATTGCCCGCATGACCGGTTTCGACTGCTCTGATCTGCCCAGCCAGGTTGCGGGACAGGTTCCTCGTGGCGACGAACCAGGCCAGTTCAACCCCGATCAATTCATTGAGCCCAAAGAGCAGAAGAAAATGGATATCTTTATCCATTTTGCGATGGCGGCTGCAGACGAGGCGATCATTGACTCTGGCTATGTTCCCGAAAGCGATGAAGCGCGTGACCGCGCTGGGGTGCTTATCGGCTCTGGCATCGGCGGCCTTAATGAGATTTACGAAACGTCGATCGTTCTACATGAACGCGGCGTTCGGCGCGTTTCGCCCTTTTTCATTCCACGCAGTTTGATCAATCTCGCGTCCGGACAGGTGTCGATCAAGCATGGCTTGCGCGGACCAAATCATTCTGTGGTTACGGCGTGTGCTACTGGTTCGCACTCTATCGGTGATGCCGCGCGGCTTATCCGGATGGACGAGGCCGACGTTATGGTTGCTGGCGGCGCTGAAGCCGCCGTCTGCCGGATTGGCATCGCTGGGTTCTGTGCCATGCGCGCGCTTTCGACAAGTTACAATGAAACGCCAGAAAAAGCCTCGCGTCCTTATGATAAGGGGCGAGATGGTTTTGTCATGGGCGAGGGCGCCGGGGTTGTCGTTTTAGAAGAATATGAGCACGCCAAACGACGCGGCGCAAAAATTTATGGCGAAGTCGCGGGATATGGTTTGTCTGGCGATGCCTATCATATGTCGGCGCCTGCGGAAGATGGCAACGGGGGCTATCGCGCGATGAAAGCGGCAGTTAAGGCTGCTGGGATATCGCCCGAACAAATCGATTATATTAATGCGCATGGAACTTCAACTCCGCTTGGCGATGAAATCGAGGTTCGTGCGGTCAAACGCCTCTTGCGTGATGCTGCGAGTAAAACGCTCATGTCTTCGACGAAGTCATCAATTGGGCACTTGCTTGGCGCTGCAGGTGCGGTAGAGGCTATATACTGTCTTAAGGCGATGCAAACGGGGATCGTCCCGCCGACCTTGAACCTGGATAACTTGTCTGAAGGGTGTGAGGGTATCGATCTCGTACCGCATAAGGCTAAGGAAAAAGCCCTTAATGTCGTTTTGTCGAACTCTTTTGGCTTTGGCGGGACGAATGCCAGCCTGGTCTTCCGCAAGGTTTAACGGCCTTATACGTTCAAATCCACCGTTGTTCCCATACCCTAATCATGCCACAATCTGCAGGTTAGATTCCTGAGCCGGGATTCGGCGAAGGACGCTAGTCGGCACAATTACCCTTGTTATTGGAAGGATTCACACTATGTCAAAGATGCTATGCACGGCCGTCTTGGCCTTGGCTTTAGGCGCCGTGGCCGTTCCGGCCTTTGCGGCGGAAAAGGACTCGGCAGGCGGCAATA
>CAYZXV010000029.1:0-11113 GCA_964482525.1 uncultured Rhodospirillaceae bacterium
ATTTTAAGTTAAGAGATTTCTTCTACCGAAAGGCGCAACAATGAGCGAATTGACCGCCGGTACACTCGATACCCAAGCCATCATCGACCGGGCGATGAAACAGCCTGCGTCAACATGGGGCGAAGTCTTCCGTTTTGCTGGTGCGTTTCTTCTCAACAAACCGTTACCAGAAGCCGAGACAACAACGCCCACCCATATCACGCAAGCTCGCGCCATCGTAAAAGAAACATTTGAAACCGATCAAAACCGCGAAGGACCATCCATGACCACGACCGTTTCAACCGCAACACCCGAAGACCTTGCCGCCGAAACATCAACCGCGCCAAAAGCTGGCTTTTTTGTCCGTATGGGGCAAAGCGTTTGGAAGAACAAAGAATCCATCATCATCGGCGGCGCGGTTAGCTATGTAGCGCGCGCAGCGCTTGCTGCCAAGTTCACTGCTGCGGCAGGTTCTCTGTTCAACCCCGCCACGGCGGCCGTTGTCGGAGCGGTTGTGTTGGGCGGAGCTATTGGGGGCGTGACGGGCATCATCCGCGATCGCCTCTCGAACGACGAGAAAGTCATCGCGGCACGCGCCCATAAATATTGGTATATGCAATCCTTTGCCAAAGGCGCTGGCTTTGGTCTTTTAGGCGGCGCATTTGGCACCGTTGGGATTGATATGATCCGCGAAGTCGCAACATCAGAGCCCGTAAAGCTTGTGTTCAACACCGTCGCGGATGCATGGAAAGATCACGCGGCGCCCGTCCTTACGGCCGCGCTTACAACCGCAAAGGCTTTTGCGTTTGAAAAAGTTGAAGCTATTGCCGAGTTCAAGACCACAGCCCAAGAGACTCTCAAAGGCGCAATGATCAAGACCCGCGATTTCTGCACCGCACTTCCTGAGAAAATCGTCCCCGCAGCCAAGGAAACGATGAACGCGATCTCCGCCAAGATGGGGTCCTTCTTCTCTACAGTCGGCAAGATGCTTACACTTTCTAAGCCGCAAGTTGACTTACCAACGCCTGAAACCCTTGTTTCTTCCACTGTTCAGGATACCTCTGCCACGACAATCGGCACAGCGGCTGAAACGGCAGCAACGCTGCCACCCATCGACGGTGAGGGAGTCCAGAAAGTTCTTCGCGAAATCACACCGCCAGAGCCCACGCCAGAAGCTGTTATCGCCGAAACACCCGTCGCCCCAACCCTTCCCGAAGTTCCGGCGAAGTTTAAAGAGCTGTTTACCCCGGAAGCCTATGCCCATATTACAGGCGACGAGAAGATGGCAACATGGCTCAAGCTTGCGACCAGCGACAATGCCGCAAAGTCCTTGCGCGCGATGAAGGAAATCACGGTCTGTTTGATGAACAGCTCTGACGAGACCGTTCGCACTTCAGCCGCACAAGTGATCAACGTCATGTATGGCCGCGCCGTTGATACCGGCATGACAGAAACCCCCATTGGCAACGAAATCGAGCGATTGATTTCCTATGCTTATGCGAAAGGTACCTTTGGCCTTGAGAAAAGCGAGCTTGCCGCGACTGTGATGGCGAAACTGGCTGAACCCAATGGCGACCGATTCACAAAGAGCTTACTCGCCGCTGCGGAGGCCAAACGGCCCAACGTTTTTGAAAAGGCTATGAAGCTCGCTGCCGACACAAGACAATACATTCTGCCGCGTGGACCGATCATCCAAAACGGTTAATCCGCCGTTGAAACTGCGGGAAGAATAGCCGATACTGGGCGGCATGACGCCGCCCAGAAAACCTGCCCCGTCCCCACGCCTCAGCCATGTACGCCTGCGCGATACAAAGGCCACCTTGGCGCACAGCCATACCTATAGCCGTGTGGTAGCGCGATTGCGTTGGATTTTGCCGCTTTTGACGGGGATTGGGCTTGTGGTTCTGTTCGTCTGGCCCTATTGGACGGCCAACCAAATCTCGCTCACCATGGTCGAAAATGTGCCGAATTTGATGGTGGAGAACCTGAATTTGACCGGCCTCGATTCCAAGAACCAGCCCTATAAACTCACCGCAGACCGCGCCTTACAGGCTCAAAACGCTCGTGAAATCATTGACTTAGAAAACCCAAAGGGCGAGCTTATGCTCTCGGGCGATGTTTTGGTCACGGGACGGTCCCTGCACGGAAAACTCAATCAAGAAGCTCAAAAACTGCATTTAAAGGGGCAAGTTGAGCTGTTTCACGACCAAAAAACGCGCTTTTTCTCTGATGAAATGCATGTCGATCTGACCAAAAGTGACGCATGGGGGTCCCAACCCGTTGTTATTGATGGCGATTTCGGACAGATCTCCGGCACCGGATTCCAAATGACCGGCGGCGGCGCAACGATGATCATTAATGGTCCGGCGACGGCGCGGCTGTATTTGCATCCGGCACAAGGCGCTGATAAACCGAATATCAATCATTCTTCACCACGATGACGTGATGACCATGTCCACACGCGTACCCCTCTATCTAGCCCTTGCCTTTGTCTTGTGCGCCGCCACGCCGCCCGCACCCACGCCGCAAAGCGGCGAGGAAACGGTCGACATCTCGGCCGAGCAAAGCCTTGAATGGCATGAAGATACGCGGCTTTACGTCGCACGGGGCAAAGCCAAAGCGATCAACGGCACCCTGACCATTGAGGCCGATTTGATGACCGCGCACCGCCGCGAAGATGCAGGCAAAGAACCAGCAAAAAAAGCTGCGCCTTCGGATGGGATGGGGCAAGGCAGCATCGACACCCTGACCGCCGAAGGGCAAGTACGGATTCAAGATGGCCAGCAGCAAGCCTTTGGGCAAAAGGCGACCTATGACGTCGATACCGGGATCGTCATGTTGACAGGCGAAGGCCTGAAATACGTCACACCGACGGAAACCGTCACAGCCCGCGACTCTCTTGAATATCACCAGAAACGCAACGTCGCCCTTGCGCGCGGCAAGGCGATGGGCGTTCAAAAAGACATGCGGGTCGAGGCCGACACGCTCACCGCAACCTTTACAAAAGAAGCAAACGGCAGGAACGCACTCAAAGAACTGCGGGCTGAGAAAAACGTGACGATCGTTTCGCAAAACGGGGATGTCTCACGCGGCGAGCTGGCTGTCTATGATCCCCAGAAAGACAAAGCGATCCTAAGCGGCGGGGTGCGCCTGACCCAAGGACAAACCCAGCTTGCTGGTGATCGGGCCGAGGTTGATTTCAAGACAGGCCAAAGCCGCCTGCTCAACGATGGGTCCGGCCGCGTACGCGCGCTGCTGTCCACGAAAAAGGCTCCGGCAGACACTAAGAGCAAACCATGAATGCGGCAGGCCAAGTGATCCAATTTTCAAACCATCCATCTGACCGGCAAGAACCCGATCCAGAGTTTTATGGCCTGCAAGCCATGAACCTCGGCAAACACTATCGGGGACGGCGTGTTCTGCACGATGTCAGCCTGTACCTGCGGCGCGGCGAGGTTATGGGTCTGCTTGGCCCCAATGGCGCTGGCAAAACGACATGCTTTTACATGCTCACGGGCCTGATTGCGCCGGATGCGGGGATGATCGCCATCGATGGCGTCGATGTCACAAAGTTCCCCATGTACCGCCGCGCGCGCCTTGGCCTTAGCTACCTGCCGCAAGAAACCTCGATCTTTCGTGGTCTGACGGTCGAAGACAATATCCGCGCGATTTTGGAAGTGATCGAGCCCGACCGCGACACACGCGAAGCCATGCTTGACGAATTGCTTATCGAATTCGGCCTCTCCCACCTGCGCCGCGCGCCTGCGATTGCGCTCTCAGGCGGTGAGCGGCGGCGCGTGGAAATTGCACGCGCCCTAGCGTCCCAGCCGCATTTCCTTCTACTGGATGAACCCTTCGCAGGCATTGATCCGATTGCATTGAATGATATCAGGAGCCTTGTGGTTCATTTGCGCGACCGTGGTCTTGGCGTGCTTATTACAGATCACAATGTTCATGCGACGCTGGAAATCGTTGACCGCGCCGCCATTATCCACGATGGACGCGTCCTGATGGAAGGGACGCCGGACGAAATTATCGCCCACGACGATGTACGCCGCGTTTACTTGGGCGACGAGTTCAGGATGTGATGCGCAGACCCCCAAGGACCGGTTTATGACCCTATCGCAACGCCTCGACCTTCGGCAGGGACAAACCCTTGTGATGACGCCGCAGTTGCAGCAGGCGATTAAACTGCTGCAGATGTCGAACCAAGACTTATGCGCCTATGTGGCGGGCGAAATGGAAAACAATCCCTTCCTTGAACGTCCGGATGGGGCGGAAGCCATGACTCCCCTTGGCGCGGCAAGCGGCGGCGAGAAAGCCGAGTCCCTTGACGCCCCACGCGAAGACAACCCCATCCGAGACACCTATGACGCCAGCGCCCCGCCCATGCGCTCGCTCGCCGAAACGTTGGCAGAAAAACCAAGTCTCCGCGACCATCTTCTCAGCCAGATTCATATGGATTTCCCTGATCCGGTTGAACGCATGATCGCCGCCGCCATGGTTGATCTACTCGACGAAGCCGGATACCTTCCCCCCGATCTCGACCTTGCCCGTACCCAGCTTGGTGTAACGCCAGAACTGTTTGAAACGGTGATCTCGAAGCTTCAACGTCTCGACCCGGCCGGGGTTTTTGCCCGGTCTTTAAAAGAATGCCTTCGGATCCAATTGCGCGAGAAAAACCGCCTCGATCCCGCAATGGAGCTTTTGCTCGACAACCTTGAGCTGCTTGCCAAGCGCGAGAGCAAAGCTCTTATGAAACTGTGCAGCGTGGATGAAGAAGATTTAGCTGGCATGATCGCGGACATTCGAGCGCTTGATCCCAAACCGGCCTTTGCCTTTGCTGCCGACACAGCGCCAAGCATTATCCCTGATGTTGTCCTGACTGCACAGCCGGGACAAGGGTGGCATGTTGAGTTGAACACAGAAACACTGCCCCGCGTGCTTGTGAACGAAGTGTTTTATACGCAAGTTTCAACGGGAACACGAAACGGCGAAGAAAAAGCCTATCTGTCTGAACACTGGCAACAGGCAAATTGGCTTGTCAAAGCTTTGCGCCAACGCGCGACGACCATCCTAAAAATCGCGGCGGAAATCGTGAAGCAACAGGACAAGTTCTTTGTCTATGGCGTGCAGTATCTTAAACCACTGGTCCTCAAAGACATCGCCACAGCGGTCGAGATGCATGAATCGACCGTCAGCCGCGTGACGCAAAACAAGTATATCGCGACCCCGCGCGGCGTATTCGAATTGAAATATTTTTTCTCTGGCGCGCTTGGCACTACGGGTGGAGTTGAAAACGTTTCGACTCTTGCGGTGCGTGAACGCATCAAGGCGTTGGTCGATGCCGAAACCCCAAAAGCCGTCTTATCAGATGACAAACTGATGGCCCTCTTACGTGCCGAAGGCATCGATATAGCAAGGCGAACCGTTGCGAAATACCGCGAGAGCCTTGGCATCCCCTCCTCGGCCCAACGCCGGCGCATCAAGAGCACCTAACCGCCAAACCACATCAATAACCATTTTTTATGGTTAATGTTGGCGCGGCATAGGAAACACACACTCTAAAAAACTTGGAACGAAACTAATTCTGGTCCTTTATGGGGTCTAGGAAAGGGGTACGATGTACCATCGTCGAGACGGGTCATGCGTAAATTGCCCGACGTTATTACCGAACCTTTATCCATTAAGTGGGGGCGTTCTTATGGGGGAAAAAGTTGCGCGTTTGATTGGTCAAGAGAACAAAGAAACCGTCGCTCAATATATCAAACAAGGCTACGCTTATACCCCTATCGGCTTTCTTACCGCTTACGGCGAATACCTTTCCGCACCCAACGAAATTGATCCACTTGCCATCAGCCTGAACGAACAATTTAAAATACTTGGCGTTGGAGCAAAGATCCGAGCCACTGAGGAATCCTTTCTTTCCTTGGGCGGCCTATGCCTGCGCACACGCACCAGGTTCGATAAGAAGTTTGCCCTGAAGCACGCCGCCATGTTTCACATATACCCAGCACTGGACTGTGAACGCGAGCGCCTTGTGCTTAAGTTGCGCCTTCCTACGTCCCACAAAGACCATAAAAAACTTGTCATTCGCGTGGGTCCCGTCAAACTGGCGCGGGTTTATGTCTGCACCCAAGATGACGCCACCATCCATCGCCACGCCGAAAGCATCCTCAACGGCGGTGGACGGATTGGTCAGCCCTTTATGCAAAGATGGCTGAAACGCAATCTACCACCTCTTTATTCGCCGCGCGCGAAAGACTCAACCCTGTGCCGTGTCGGCTCGGTACACTTTCTGACTTTGCTTGCGGAAGCGCGTCTGCATGGACTAACCATTCAGCAGATTGAATATGAGTTTCCATCCATTCTTTCCGACGCGCAAAAAGCCGTTCATACACTGGAACAGAACGGGACGCCTTGCTCTCCTGCCCTTAAGGCGATCGCGAAGGGCATGCCGAGGTCAACCTTTAAGTTCCTGTAATCATGTATATATAATTATTTCGCGCATCTATTAAGAAAGCCTTGTGGTCGAGGCGATAAAGGCCTATAGACCCCTACGCGTTTAAAGAAACTCTTGCTTGTGCATTGGCCACACAAACCGTGGCAAAGCTGTTTTGACACAGCCTGGTTGTGATCCTCTGGTGATCGCCCCCTCTTTTCACCTTGTTTAAGAGTCAGCCGTGAACCCTTCGTTATTTGCCCTTTGGGCAAAACGGGGTTTTCAGTAATGCGCTCAAAAACTGGCCTCAAGGTGAGGGTGGTTGATCTATCAATAAAGGACACAATACGAATATGACACAGACCTTTCATGAATTTGGACTCCCGGAACAACTGACCGTCGCGCTGACGCGCATGGGCTTTACAACACCGACCCCCATTCAACAACAAAGCATCCCGCATGCGCTTTCGGGCCGCGATATCCTTGGCTCTGCCCAAACGGGCACAGGCAAGACGGGTGCCTTTGGCATCCCCCTCATCGCGCACCTGATGGCAAACCCTCAGGCAACGGCCTTGGTCATGACCCCCACGCGCGAGCTTGCGGTACAGGTTGCCGCCGCGCTCAAGCAAATGATCCCCGTACGCGATATCCAGATGGCCGTGCTTATCGGTGGCGAAGCGATGCCACGCCAATTCCGCCAGCTTGACCAGAACCCACGCCTGATTGTCGGCACACCGGGCCGCATCAATGATCACCTTTCGCGTGGCCGCGTGAAGCTCAGCAAGGCGAGCTTTCTCGTCCTTGATGAAGCGGATCGCATGCTCGATATGGGCTTTGGCGTTCAAATCGAAAAGATCATCCAGCTGATGCCAAAAGAACGTCAAACCATGATGTTTTCGGCGACGTTCACCAAGACGATCACGAAGCTTTCGGCGCAGTATCTCAACAGGCCGGAGCGCATCGCCATCGGCTCAACCCACGAACCGATCGCAAATATCAAGCAAGAAGTCGTTCACAGCACGAATGAGAAGAAATACACCCACTTGCTCGCCGAACTGACCCAACGCGAAGGCTCGGTCATCGTGTTTGTGAAAACGAAGCACGGCACCCAACGTTTGGCCGACAAGCTGAACCGCGAGGATCACAAGGCCGAAGCCATCCACGGCGATCTGCGTCAACGCCGGCGCGATATGGCGATCCGAATTTTCCGTGAAAAGAAATGCCGCATCCTTGTCGCCACCGATGTGGCCGCACGCGGCCTTGATATCCCGCATATCGAACACGTCATCAACTATGACATGCCGCAATGCCCGGAGGATTACATCCACCGCATTGGCCGCACCGCGCGCGCTGGCGCAAAGGGCGAAGCCGTCAATTTGCTGACCCCTGAGGACCGCAGCAAGTGGAACGCAATTAGCCGTTTGATTTCTGGTAAGGAGCCGCAAACACAGCAAGCCGCACCCAAAGCTGGCAAGCCCAAGGGCAAATTCGGCGGCAAGTTTGGGGGTAAATTTGCGGGCAAATCTAGCGACAAAGCGGGGGGCAAGTTTGGCGGGGCAAAGAAAAGCTTTAAACCACGCCATTCAAACGCCACAGCAAAAGCGGCATAACGCAATGAAACGAACAAAAAAGGGGCCAATCGGCCCCTTTTTACACTTCTAAAAAAAACTCAGTTGAAGTTTTTACCACTTGGCGTAATCCGAACACCGGAAAGTCTGTCACGTGTCGGCGGTTTTTCTTTAGCTTCTGTCATCTCCTCATAAACCTTGAAAAAGTCCCCAATCTTACCGGGCTCCACATAGAAAACCTTCTGATAATTTGAGGGGCCAATTGCAACAGGAACTAAACCATCTGCCTTTTTCATTGTTGACAAGGAGGCAAGCATAGCGGTCTGCTCGGCACTCAACACCCCATCGGGTTTGGTTGTTTCCGCAGCAGCCTTTTTCATGCTGTTATTACGTTTTCGCCAGACGTGGTTTTTTGCCTTTTCCGAAGCGGCCTCACGCTCCGCAAGCTGGAGCGCACGTCCCATCGAATCTGCTATTACTTTGTCGTGAGCAAGAGACTTGGCCTGCCTTGCTTTTTCAGCGGCCGTTTCGAACTTGTTCCCTGAACCGTTCCGTCTCTTTGCCATAATACCCCTACCTATTGAATAGAAGCCCTTATGTCCTTCACATAGAAATGTGAATCAACTACATACCCTAATGTATATTTATTAAAATCACGTTACAAGACCAGAAAAAATACTTTCAAATCTTTTTTTGTAAAAATATTTCACTATTTACAGCCTCGTCCACGGCGTCGACCGGGATGGCATCCATCTCGGAGCGACCGTAGCTTTGAGCACAGATCACTGTGCCCCGCGTCACCTTTGGGGCTAATTTGGCGGCCGAAGTTGGGCCAAACAGACTGATCAGCGGGCAATCCACCGCCGCGAGCATATGGCTCGTCCCGCTGTCATTCGTGACCGCAAGATCAAGCCGCGAAGCAATCGCAAGCGTGTTTTCTATTTTTAAATCGTGGCTACCCCATACATCATAGGCTTGCAAAGGAAACACGGCTTCGGGGATTGAACGAAACAGGCGGTCATATACATCCATCTCCTGTGGTCCCAGAATAAAGACCGGAATTCTCCCCATGCGCGCCTGTCGCTGTGCGACTTTTTCAAAATGCTCGATGGGCCATTTTTTAATGGGGTTTCCCGCACCAACCGAAAACCCGATATAGATGTTGCCTTCGGGCAGAATGCGCATCGCCTTAGCCATGGCTTCGGCTGCGATGGGGAGACGCCCTGTGGCCTCTGGCACATAACCGGCAGCAAGCTCGATGGTCTGCAACAAACGGTCAATAAGGCGCTCTGACCTCGACGCAAACAAAGGTGGCCTGCGATCCGACAGCAAATACCGAAACGCAGGCGCGATAAACAGTTTGTGCGGCAGCGCCCGGCGCGCTTGCCAAGCCAATTTCCAGCGTCCGCGCGTATCGATCACAAGGTCGAACGGCGGCGGCGTTCCATCCTCTTCCTTCCCAGAAAGCCACGCTGGGGTTTCGTGGACTTCATCAATAAGGGGACGCACCGTCTCGCGCAAAGGGCCGCTGTAAACGGTCCCTGCCCGCGTGGTCACCCAGTGAATCGTCGCCTGAGGCCAAGCGGCCCTAAGCGCCCGCAAAAACGGCAATTTGATAAGGCCATCGCCGATAACCTCTTGGCCGGAAAGGATGGCGATACACCGGGCATCAAAAGATGGTTTTTGTGGGGTCATGAGGCAAAGGGGGCTTGAAACGGTTGGCAAAAGTGCCCAGATAGGGCATGGTGAGCGCCGACTTTAACAGGAAAAGAAAATGAATCAAGAAACCCCCAGATCCGACGAAATCCTCCCCGAAGACGCCGCCCAAGAGCAGCAAGCGGAAACCTCGGTGAATGCCGCCGAAGATGCCCTTGATCAGGCGCAAAAGGAAATCGGTGCCCTTAAAGACCAGATTCTCCGCGCCATGGCTGAGACCGAAAATACGCGCCGGCGGATGAAAAAGGAGATCGAGGACAGCCAGAAATACGCCATGGCCGGATTTGCCAAAGAGATGTTGACCGTCGCGGACAATTTCCGCCGGGCCCTTGACGCCGTGCCCAAAGACAAGGCCGAGGATGAAACGCTTAAAACCCTGATCGCAGGCGTCGAAGCCACCGAGCGGCAGCTTCTTGCAGCGTTCGAGCGGTTTGGCATCAAGAAGATCGACGCAATGGGCCAGCCCTTTGACCCCCATCTGCACCAAGTCATGATGGAAGCCGAAGACCCCAGCAAACCCGCAGGCATGATTGTGCAAGTCTTGCAGGAAGGTTATCGAATCCAAGACCGCCTCCTACGCGAAGCCATGGTTGTGGTCGCCAAGGGCGGCCCCGCCGTGCATAAAATCGACACCTCAGCATAGGAGCGCGCATGCGCATCCTCTTTTTCTGTCCAGTGCCAACAGTCGTCAACGGCGGCATTAAACAGATCTTCTTCATGGCCGACACCCTGATCAAGGCCGGATACGATGTCGCGGTTTTTGAAGAGCAGGCGCGCAGACCTTCGTGGTTTCCAACAACCGCGCCCGTTGTGGGCCAAGGCGTTTTTCAGCCACGGACCGACGAGGTTCTGGTCCTTCCCGAAGATCAACCGCACATCCTAAGCTTGTTCAAGGATTGGCCCCAGATCAAGGTCCTGTCCTCGCAAAATCACTATTACGGCGCGTTAAGTCTTCAACACGTCGAAAGTTTTGCCGATTTCGGCATCACGCATGCCCTGTGCTCAAGTCAGACGCTTTTGGATCATGTGCGCTGGCGCCATCCGGCGATCAAAAGTCACCTTATCCCCTGTGCCATTGATCGCGCCCTTTTCGTGCCGCGTGAGAAACAGAAGACAATCCTATACATGCCGCGAAAAAGGCCTGTCGAAGCCTGCTATATTCGCGACATCTTCCGCCATCGTTATCCGTCCCTTAAAGAATGGGTCTGGCAGGAAGTCGACAACAAGACCGAGGCCCAAACCGCCGAGCTGATGGGCCGTGCCGCCGTCTTTCTTTCACTGAGCAGAATGGAAAGCCTCGGCCTCACGCCCCTTGAGGCCATGGCCTGTGGCTGTGTTGTCGCGGGGTTCACGGGTCTTGGGGGCCGGGAATATGCGCGTGACGATAACGGTTTTTGGGCAGCAGAAG